>NZ_BAABLN010000033.1:0-179919 GCF_039544365.1 Kocuria gwangalliensis
CTTCCTCACGCCCAAAATCAATTCACCCGGTGCTTCTGGAATCACACTCCGGCCTGAACCCGCGTCGGTGGATCGAGGCTTAGCGAGAACTGATGCAAACTCTTCGGGGCCGTTGTAAATGTATGTTGAGGGGCATGACGCGACCGCACCCATCGGCGCGGTGACGGTCCGCAAACCCACGGCAAGATACTCGTAAACCTTATTGGGATCCACCGCGTAGGTTAGCGGTGTTTCTTGGAACGGGATCAGTCCCACCCACCACCTGCGGCTGATTTCCACAAATTCATCATGGGTTCTTGGCCCCAGGTACACGGCATTCTTTGGAAGCTCAATAGATTCGGGCATTCCATGTCCGATAATCTCGAACTGAAAGTCCGGATGCGCCACCGCTGTGCTAATGACCAGATCCCAGTCGAACCATGAATCCGTCAGGTGGCCGATGTATCCCACAATGCGATGACGACGACGCTCACGCACCACTGTTTCAGCGCGCAGTTCTTCGCCGCGCTCGATCAGCGCCGGAGGTGCCGCATTCTGCACCACCCGGGGTTCGACCGTCTCGCGGGAGATGAGGCGCATCTTTTCCGCGAGTCTAGGACTAACGGTAACGATGCTGTCGACCCTTTTGATCACTTGTCGCTCGAGTTCGGAGTCGAACCACTTGGAATAACCAACTCGATTGAAGTCTTCCATTTCGTCGCGCACCTCGTACATGGTGGACCATTGGGACGCTCGGAGTAGGTCTATGGTGGTCAAAGCTCCGATGTCCGGGAATGAACTGCAGATAAAGACGTTTGACGTTCCACGGCGTGTGCTCAGAACCGCGTTCACCTGGTCCAACTCGGTTCGGTTAAATTGCACTACGCCTTCGCATGAAAGCCGTTGATGATCAGTGATGCTGCTGAATGGGAAGAAGATGACTTCGATACCCAGTTTTCGATACTCAACGGCCAACCGGTTTGGTCTAAGCGACAGGGTGGGGTGCCCCACAGGTGGAGCAGTCGTATACAGAACAATGAGGGGTAGATCGGGTTCCAGGGCGCGTAACCAGTCGAGGGATTCGTCAAGTGTCCGCCCATCCGCACCATCCTCCGACCGTATAACTTCCGGTTCTCCGATCACCGTCACGTGATTAGATGCGTTCCAGGCATGTCCGTTCAGCGATAGGAAGACAGCCCCTACTGGAACAGTGAATTCCACGGTCGTGTCCATTGTCGTGTTGGTGTCCGGAGTTGACAAGTAGAAGTACGACCCCATAACCGGGTTGATAGGCAGGTCACCCGAAGGCAGTAATACTTGATTATTTTGATCCCGGAACGACGCTGCGACGAGGCCGGAGTTGTTCATAGGCAGCGTGCAGCGCGTATAAAGCGTGAGTCTCATTTTGCGACCGGATTCGACGGGCAGAGTGCGAGACCATTCAGGTAATGAAATTCCTTCTTGGATTACAGGTTCAGCGATAGTCAATTCGCCCTGGCCCTTGATCAGAAGAACTACGGAGACGGCAGAGGTGTTCTCCGGCACCTTGAGTTCCAGAGCTGGTGTCCCCATGTCGGACCAAAACTTAATGGGTTCAGAACTGTCGCTCCCATAACAGACCACGCATAACTGGGCCTGCACGCCATCTGCAGCTGCAGTCACGTTGACCGACACATGAACAGTGACGCCCGGATTCGGGTGGAATGACGAATGTTTCGGTGGTTCGGAGAACACGGCGTTATCTCTGCCGTATCCCACATATCCCCTGCCGGCAGTCGACAATTCCACGTTCGTGGACCCTACGGTGTTCGAGGGCACGTGTTGAATCGCCTTGGAAAGGATGTACCACTGCATAGGGATATTCGACTCCGGGGGGGACGGGAAGGCTGGTCGTTGCAACGCTTCACAGTTTAGGGGACAGATTCATGCAGTCAGGAGTATGACCGGCTGTGACCAGTCTTGACGCCGGTAACGGGACTGCTCGCCAATTCAAGTGCCTCGATTTTGATGCACATCCGCGGGTACGGAACTTCCTTTCTCCACCGACCAAGGGTCAGGAGTGACTTCAGCGGATGCGCCGTCCAGCAGCCATGTACTTCCACCCCGCCTCAATCCACTGCTCCGGGTCCAACGCGTTGCGGCCGTCCACAATGGTGCGCTCACGTACCAGGGGTTCCAGCTGCTCGGGGGTGAGCTCGCGGAACTCCTTCCATTCGGTCAGCAGCAGCACCATTTCGGCGCGAGCCACGGCCTGCTCGATGCTGCCCACGTAGTCCAAGCGGGGGTAGCGCTTGGCGGCGTTTGCATTGGCCTGAGGATCGTAGACGTGAACCTCGGCGCCCATGGAGTGCAGGCGGGCGGCGATGTCCAGGGCGGGGGAGTCGCGGACGTCATCGGATTCGGGCTTGAACGCGGCGCCGAGCACCGCAATGTCTCGGCCGTGCACGGAGCCACCCAGCTGCTGAACGGCCAGCTGCACGGTGTGCTCGCGGCGTCGCAGGTTGATGTCGTCCACCTCCGCCAGGAACCGGACGGACTGGTCCACGCCCAGCTCGGCGGCCCGGGCACGCAGCGCGCGGATGTCCTTGGGAAGGCAACCGCCACCAAAGCCCACGCCGGCGTTGAGGAACTTCCGCCCAATGCGCTCGTCCAGGCCAATGGCGTCCGCCAGGGTGCGGATGTCGCCCCCCACGGTCTCGGTGATCTCGGACAGCGCGTTGATGAAGCTGATCTTGGTGGCCAGGAAACTGTTGGCGGCCACCTTGACCAGCTCAGCGGTCTGGTAGTCGGTAACGATCAAGGGAATCTCCGCGGCCAGCTGGGAGGCGTAAACCTCACGGAGCACCTTTTCGGCGGCGAGCGCTTCCTCCGTGTACTGGCCGTTGGCATCGGTTTCCAGGCCCAGCACCATGCGATCCGGGGTCAGCGTGTCGTCCACCGCGTGGCCCTCGCGCAGGAACTCGGGGTTCCACACCAGGGTGACCCGAACGCCGTCGGCGGCATTTTCGCGGGCCAGCTCTTGCAGGCGAGCGGCGGAACCGACCGGCACGGTGGACTTGCCCACAATGATGCAGTCGCGGTCCGCCGCGCGAGCAATCTGGGTGACCGCCGCATCCACGTAGCGCATGTCCGCCGCGTGACTCTCGGCCTTCTGCGGGGTGCCCACGCCAACAAAGTGGACGTCACCGAACGGGACGGCCTCGCCATAGGACGTGGTGAACCGCAGCTTGCCCGTGCCGATGTGCTTGTTCAGCAGCTCCGGGAGGCCGGGCTCATGAAACGGCACTTGACCGGATGCCAGGGCATTGATCTTGGCCTGATCCACGTCCAGACCGATTACTTCGTGGCCCAGCTCCGCCATGGACACCGCGTGAGTTGCACCCAGGTACCCCGTACCGATGACCGTCAATTTCATGCATGCCCTCTTTCGACGAGACGTACCGATGGACTGGTTAGACCTGGGAATCGAAATCCGGGATCCGCTCGCCCACACCGAACATCTGAGCGATCGCGGCCACCGTGCGAGCGCCGGCCTTGCCGTCACCGTAGGGGTTCACGGCGTTGGCCATGGCGTCATAGATGGCCTGGTTGTTGAGCAGGCTGTCGACCTCTTCCACAATGCGTTCCTCGTCCGTGCCGATCAGTTTGACGGTACCGGCGGTGACGGCCTCGGGGCGTTCGGTGTTCTCACGCATCACCAGAACGGGCTTACCCAGGGACGGGGCTTCCTCCTGGACTCCACCGGAGTCGGTGAGCACCAGGTGGGCCACGGAGAGCATGCGGGTGAACTCGCCGTAGGCCATGGGCTCGGTGACCACCACGTTGGGCAGGTTCTCGATGGCGGGCAGCACGGCCTCACGCACGGCAGGGTTGCGGTGGACCGGAAGCACAATGGTCAGGTCGGGCTCGGCCGCGGCAATGCGTGCCAGTGCGCGTCCGACGCCGCGCATGGCCTCACCCTGATTCTCACGGCGGTGGGTGGTCACCAACAGCACGCGCTTGCCGGACTGGGCGATTTCCTCGAGCTGGGGATCCGAGAACGGCAGCTGCTTCTCCACGGTGTGCAGCAGGGCATCGATCACGGTGTTGCCGGAGACCACGATGTCCTCGGGAGTGATGGCCTCACGCAGCAGGTTGTCCCGGGAGGTGGAGGTGGGCGCCAGGTGCAGCGAGGCGATCTGGGAGGTCAGCTTGCGGTTGGCTTCCTCCGGGAAGGGGGAGAAGAGGTCGAAGGAGCGCAGGCCGGCCTCGGCGTGGATGACCGGGATTCCGCGGTAAAAAGCGGCAATCGCGCCGGCGGTCGAGGTGGTGGTGTCACCCTGGACCACCACGGCGTCCGGGGCGTTTTCCGCAAAAATCTTGTCCAGGCCGTCCACGGTGCGGGTCAGCACGCCGTTGAGGGTCTGGCGGGGCTGGATGATGTTGAGATCGTGATCGGGAGTGATCTCGAAAATTTCGTTGACCTGATCCAGCATTTCGCGGTGTTGGCCGGTCACGGTCACCACACAGTTGAACAAGGGGCTTTCCTGAAGTGCTTTCACAATGGGGGCCATCTTGATGGCCTCAGGACGAGTGCCGTAGATCGGCATGATCGTGTGCATGAATATTCCTCTTCCAGGCGCAAACGCGATCTCGGCGGCTCGCCGGGGGAACTGGCCCTAGGGGGTGGACCACAGCAGCACCGCTGTAGGTACGCGAGATTCGTTGTCAGTCTAGGATAAATACTCTTGTCGCGCCGGATATGGGACTCATGGCGCGCATGTACCCCACCACCCGCCGAGTTCATGTAATCTACTTGAGAATCCATGGAACATCTCATTTGCTGAAGACAAGGAGGTCTTAGGCGATGAGATCTGGGGTGCTAAGGATTCAAAAAGTGGGCCGGCACAATCCATGGTCGGTTCAATTGGGGAGCTCATCCAGCTGCGGGCGCAGCGCTTAGGAGAATTCAGAAAGCAGCGAAAATAGCGTGCCTCTCAAAAAAAACGGCTGGCGTAGGCCCGCCGCCGTTCAACATTCCACCCTCCTCACCTGTTACAACGATCGAGGACAACAGCTGCTCATTCCCGGCTCCGTTCTCAGCGTGGCATTCACGGGGTTCCAGCACATGTCCCGGGGAATTTTCGGCTCCGGACCGGAACCGTTCGACCTCGACCTCCTCGACGTGACGTTCATGCAGGTTGGTCCGTCGTCCTTCGACTTCCGGTTCGATATTCGCCGCCCGGATCTGGGGACCATGGCCAGGTTGGGCGCTTCGGGCGCGCTCCGGGAGGCTTACCCGATGTTGGCGCGGGCCATGACCATTATCGGCGCGATCGGCGAGGCGACCATGCTCATCGCCGCGCATCCCGGATGCGAGCTGCGGAGGATAGAAACCCACTACGGCCCGGATATTGAAATCCTGGTCGACGGTAAGCCTCGATTCGTTTTTCCCGCCAAGTTCTTGGACCTGGTGCGGGACCCTGCCATTCAGGCCGCCTGGCGCGCGGGGCTCAGCCCCTTGAACAACCCCAACTTCGCGTACGTGACCGCGCGGGGGGAGATTCACAAGGTTCAGGGCCTGGCCAACCAGGTCATGATCTGTAACGAGCATCTTCGCGACTTCATCACCGGACGTCCGCTCGAGCCCGTGTCCTTCGACCCCACCGTCCCTGGAAAGAGTCAGGCCGAGGAAGAGTGGGGCAAGCCCCGTGATTAGGTTGTGGAATCAGGACAGGCCGCGGGGCCGTTTGCCCCGGATGGTGCGCACAATTTTGCGTGCGCGGTCCACGTTGGAGGACACGGCCAAGTAGCCGCCCAGCACACCCACCGTGGACATGCCACCCACGATCATGGGCGTGTGGTACTTCTTCCAGCGCTCCGGATCCGAGGCCAGGATGTGCGCGGTGCCGTTGATGGACGCGGCGATGATGCCCCCGGCCACCACGTGGTGGCCGATCTTGGCGCCGCTCTTCATGACCGGCTCCAACTCGTCGGTGCGCAGGTGCACGTCAAAGCCGCCTCGTTCGAGTACCACGATGAGTCGGCGCACGTACTCGGGGATATCCACGCTCATTTGCATGGCATCCTCCACGGAACTGCGCAGCCGCGCTAACAACGCTTCCGGTGACAGCCGGTGCAGGATGAAACGCTCCGCGTAGGGCTGCAGCACGGACACCAGGTCGAAGTGCGGGTCCAGGCCGGTGCCCATGGACTCCGCGGTGACCAGCATGCGCAGCAGCAGCGCGGACTGTCGGGGCAGTTGCAGCTTGTGATAGCGCAACACGTGCACCAGGTCGCCCATGAGCTCACCCACCCGGACTTCTTCCAGCGGTTTGTTGGCGTAGCGGCGCATCATCACGGCCACGTCCCGCTCGAGGTCCCGCTTGGAGACATCGTGCTCACCGGTGGCGGTCAGCCCCAGCAGGCCCGTGGTGGCACGGCGGGCATTGCTCTGCACCACGCCCAACATCAAGGTGATCAAGTGATCACGGAACTCCTCACTGAGGTGCCCAACCATGCCGAAGTCGATGATGGCGATGCGCCCGTCCGGCTCCACGAACAGGTTGCCCGGGTGCGGGTCAGCATGGAAGAAGCCTTCTTCGAACACCATCTTGCAAATGGCGTCCGTGGCCTCCCGTGCCAAGAGGTGGCGATCCACGCCGGCGTCCTCCAGGGCCGGGTAGTTGTTGATCTTGACGCCGAACATCCGCTCCATGGTCAGCACTCGGGAGGAGGTGGCCTCCCAGTAGATCTCCGGGATGTGGATGCGGGGGTGGCCGGTGAAGTTCTCCGCCATCCGCTGGGCGTAGCGGGCCTCCTGGAGGTAATCCAGTTCCCCGCGCAGGGAGTCGTTGAACTCGTGGACCAGCCCTTCCAGGTCGTAGTCGCGAGCGGCGGCCCAGTAGCGTGAGGCCAGCTTGGCCAGATCGCTCATGATTTCCAGGTCGCGGTTGACCTCGTCCATCACGCCGGGGCGGCGGACCTTCACAATGACCTCGCGGCCGCGGTAGGTCGCGGCGTGTGCCTGACCGATGGAGCCGGTGGCAAGGGGTGTCGGGTCGATATGGGCCAGGATTTCTTCCGCCTGAGAATCCGGTTCGGCCTCGATCAGCGCCCTGATCTGGTCCACGGGCACCGGAGGGGTGTTGTCCTGGAGCTTGTGCAGTTCAGCCTCGTAGCCCGGTGGCAGCAGATCCGGGCGCGTGGACACCAACTGACCCAGCTTGATGAACGTGGGTCCGAGTTCTTCCAACGCCATGCGCAGGTGTTCGGGCTGGGAATGGAAGCTTCGGGTCTTGAACAGGCGGGCGCGAGCCAACGGGGCGCGCCACTCGGGCTTGATACCGCCCACTGCAAAACCAAAACCATGCCTCGAGAGCACCTCGATGATCTGAATGAACCGTTCGCGGCGAGAAATCATGGAGAGGTAACTGTCCCTTACAAGGTCCGGTTGAGGTAGAAAGCCATGAACCCGGTGGCCACGGCCACAATGATGAACAGGGTGGTGGCCAGCGGTTCGAACGGGATCAGGATCACGGCGCCCACCACCAGCAGCACGGTCAGCAGCGTCAGGGCCAGGACGGTGGACTTGGCGCCCCTGGGGGCGTTCCCGCGTCCCTCGGCCGGTGGATTGTCGCCCATGGCCAGGGGATCGGCGACAACCCGCGAGCTGCCCGCGGCGGGGCGCGACGCGCCGGCGTCGGCGGGCCCGTTGGGATGAGCAGCGGTGTAGCCCTTGCGCCATTTCTTGGAATTGCGGCCGCGGTCGGTCTCGACCGGGATGTAGGCCGGGGGCACCTCGTAGGAATCGGCCTCCGCAACGAGCTCGGGAACGTCGTTGGGCAGTTCCTCGTACCACTGCGCCGGTACTTCCGTGGCGCGGGCGGCCTGCAACGTCATGGACACCTCGAACGCGGAGCCACGAATGGTGCCCCACGCGGCGGTGAGCAGGTTGTGGTCGAAGACGTGATTGATGATGGGAATGAACTGCTGCGACATCTGCGTGGACAACCGGCCCACCTGCTTGCGTTCGTAAAGCACGTCCACGGTGTCCACGGTCATCCCGTGGGAGTTACGGACCTTGTTCGTCTCCAGGGTGACAATCACGCGGCCCTCACCGCCGGCGGGCACGATCGAGTGCAGGTACTCGGCGAAATCCTGCTCGTCCAGCACCTTGATCGATGATCCCTGGGGCAACACGGCGGCCTGGATGGGCGCGGTGTTGATGGGGAACAGCAGATCCGGGGGAGCAATCGAGATCACCGCACTCGCGTCCACTTCAGCCAGGCCGTCATTGCGTTCCAGTCGGGCGTCCAGTTTCAGCGGCACCACCGGGATGTACCCGGAGGCCACCACGCGCGCAATTTGATCCCAGTAGCGATGGGCGTCCTGGGCGGGCAGGTGCGCCACCTTGTTCTCACCGATCCGCACCGAAATGGTGCGCGGGTCGAAGGGATGGTCCGGTTCCGGTACCAGCGCAGCCAGTCCCGTCCACGTCTGCGAACGACCAAGCGACAACCCTCCGAACACTCGCATGATCTCGGTGTCGTAGAAGTTCTCGGTGACAACGTCCAAGGACCCTCGGTCGTTGAGCGCGTAATCGGTCATGGTCTCCCTCGCTGTAGCGGCAGCGCCTAACGCTCCCACCTTCTCACGGAATGCTTTCATTTCACCGGCAACACTTGGGTCCCGGTGAGTGCCTATTGGTTCTGGTCAGCAAGCACTGCGGCCTGCACCGTCACGGCCCGGCGCGCGTCATCCAGTAGTTCCGTCATGATACGTCGCAGCGCCCCGGGCGCCGTGGTGTTCTGGTCCAACCAGGTGCGCGTGGCCACCACCGTGGGGTTCTCCTCCGCCGACGACGCCGCTTGCGCATCCAGGCCCCGCGGGTACAGTCCGCGGATCATCCGGGTGGCGATCTCCATGGAATGCTCGTTCCACCAGGGAGTAATACCGTCGAAGTACGCATTCTGGTAGGTGCTCACCAGCTCGGGGGTGGCCAGTTGGAAACCGGACATTGTGGCGGAGAGCTCGTCGTTGGACAGCGCCCCGGACGTGATGGCCGTCCAGGCGTCCGCCTTGGCGTCCTCGGTGGGGATCGCCGCAAGGGCACGCGCGTAGCCCAGGCGGCCCTCGCGGGTGGGATCGGCGGCGTGGGCTCGGTCCAACTGCGAGCGCGTGGCGTGGCTCGTGGCGGTTTGGGCGCCCCACAGGGCCCAGGTGAGCTGGGAGCCCAGGTCCAGGCCGGGCAGTGTGCGTTCGCCGCTGAGCAGTTTCGCAATGGTCTGTGCGTGGGAGCCGTCCCTGGTGGCCACGCGCGCGAAGGCGCGGATGAGCACGAGCTGGGCGTCCGAACCCGCTGTCGCGTGGGTCACCGCGGTGTGCAGGCGATCGAGGAGCTCGGTGCGCAGGGGTGGCCGCAGTCGGGGCGGAACAAAACTTTCCAGGGCCTCCAGCGCACGGTCCAGAACGGTGGTGAGAATGCTGCTGTGCTGTTCCCCTAAACCGCGATGGGCCACCAGGTGAACGTACGCGCGGGGATCGTAGCGGGCATCGCGGACAGCGGCCCACACCTGGGAGTGGGCCAGGGCCCGGGCCAAGGGATCGGCCAGGAGGTGAACGGCGTCGGCGAGTGCGGCCAGGCCGTCCGCACCGGGGGAGGCCAGGCAGTAGGTGAGGTCGCGGTCATTGGCCAGGATCACCGGGGCTGTGTCCCCCAGGAGCTCGGGCAGGTCGGTGGCCGGTTGCTGCGGGTCCACGCGCACGTCGGTGCTGCGCTGGAGGATCAGCTGGGCGGAGTCGCCGGGGTTGTCAGGGGCGCTGGAATCGGCAGAGGCGTCGGGGGCGTAGGTGGCCACCGCCACCACGTGCGGGCGGGGCGCGTCCGAGGTCTGGGTCAGCGTGGCTGCCGTAATGGCGCCGCTGTCATCACGTTCCACGGCGGTTTCCAGGCGGGGGACACCGGTGGTGAGCAACCAGGCATTGGCCCAGGAGTGGACATCGGCGTCACAGGCCTCGTCGAGTACGGTGAGGAAATCGTCCAGGCTCGTGTTGCCATAGGCGAAGCGGCGGAAGTAGGCGCGGCACGCGTCGATGAACGCCTCCTCGCCCACGAACGCGACCAGCTGCTTCAGCACGGACGCGCCCTTGGCGTAGGTGATGCCGTCAAAATTCTGCCGGGCCGCCTCCAGGTCCACGATGTCCGCAACGATCGGGTGTGTGGTGGGCAGCTGATCCTGGCGGTAGGCCCATTCCTTGCGGCCCAGCGCAAAGGCGACCCAGGCGTCGTCGTACTCGGTGGCCCGCACGGACGCGTACGCGCCCATGAATTCCGCAAAAGATTCCTTGAGCCACAGGTCATCCCACCACGTCATGGTCACCAGATCCCCGAACCACATGTGGGACATCTCGTGCAGCATGGTGTTCGCCCGCCCGGCCAGCTGGGTGCGCGTGGCCCCGGACGGGAACAGGTAATCCTCGGTGAGCGTCACCAGGCCGGGATTCTCCATGGCACCCAGGTTGTACTCCGGGACGAACGCCTGCTCGTACTTGCCGAACGGGTAGTCAAAGGCGAAGAGCTCCGTGAAGAAATCCAGGCCCTGCTTGGCCACGGCAAACAGTTCAGCCGAATCCAGGTGCTCCGCGAGCGCTCGCCGGCAGTACAGGGCCAGGGGAACGGATTGGGTCTCGCCCTGCACGTCCACGCCCTGCCACTCGTCCGTGACCCGGGTGTAAGGGCCGGCCAGGATGGTGGTGATGTAGGTGGAGATCGGCTCGGTGGGGGCGAACTCGTGAGACACCGCGCCGGGAACGTCGCCGGTGCCGGCGGGCTCACTGGTGAGGTGTTCACCGTTGGAGGCGGCGATCCATTCCGGCGGGGTGATGAGCGTGAGCGCGAACGAGGCCTTGAGGTCGGGTTGCTCGAACACCGGGAACACCCGGCGGCAATCGGCCGGTTCGTACTGGGTGTAGATGTAAACGTTGCCGTCCTGGGGATCCACGTAACGGTGCAGCCCCTCCCCGGAGCGGGAGTAGAGCGCCCGGCCCACCACGGTGAGTTCGTTGGCGCCCTCCAACTCCGGCAGGCGGATCCGGGAACCCTCGACCACGTCGTCCACGTCCAACTCATCCCCGTTGAGTTCGACCAGGGAGATCGAGTCGTGGATGAAGTCGATGAAGGTCTCCGCGCCGTCCTCCGCAGTGAAGCGCACCGTCACCTGGGAGCCGAAGGTTTTCTGTTGGGGGTCCTCGGCCCCGGACAGATCCACCGTGACGTCATAGGAGGCCACCCTGATTTGCTCGGCACGGGTTGTTGCTTCGGCTCGGGTCAGGGAACTTTGCACCATATGCATCATTCTAGGCAGCCCCACCTGGGCGATGGCCAGTCGTGTCAGGGGCCGATGTGGATGTGACTGCGCTGGTCACCGCGGTTTCGGGGTGAACAGTGCCGCTGATCGACGGTGTGACCATCCGATGACCCGGCTGGAGGCTCGATCGACGGTACGACCCGAAGTTCGGCAAATCCCGGCTCCAATGTCGATCAAATTGCGAGGCGGTTATGGGGCGGGTCCTATCGTCGATCAGAAAACGAAGAAGTGCGCAGCTCACGGGCTAGGGACCAGAAACCGCGCACCCCCGACCGGAAGCCTGCACCCCCCGCTAGTCCAGGACCCGCGGTGGGAACCCAGAACCACATGGGCACTGGCCACAGGTGTAACGTCACGTGCCCGGGCCGTTTCCGGCCCGGGCACGTGACTGAGGTGCGAGCCGGTGTCAGCTGTCGAACTTGAAATTCTTGGGCGCCACGGTCAAACCGGAATCGGTGACGGTGAAGCCCCGGGTCAGGTCCTCGTCCTTGTTCACACCAATGGTGGCTCCCGGGGGGATCACCATGTTCTTGTCGATGATGGCCCGGTGCACCTGCGCACCGGCGCCCACGCGGACGTTTTGCATGATCACGGACTCGGTCACGCGGGCATCGTGTTCCACGACCACCTTGGGGGAGAGCACCGAGGACTCCACGCGGCCACCGGTGATCAGCACACCCGGGGACACAATGGAATCCAGTGCCACACCCGGCTGCCCATTGGGACCGCGCACGGTCTTGGCCGGCGGGGCCATGATCTGGTGGGTGTACAGCGGCCACGAGTAGTTGTACAGGTTGAACACCGGCAGCGGACGGATCAGGTCCATGTGGGAGTCGTAGTAGGAGTCCAAGGTCCCCACATCGCGCCAGTACTGGCGGTCGCGGTCCGTGGAGCCCGGCACGTTGTTGTTGGTGAAGTCGTAGACCGCTGCCTCTCCGCGATCCGAGAAGTACGGCATGATGTCACCGCCCATGTCGTGCTTGGTGCCCTCTTGCTGCTCGTCATAGCGCAGCGCCTCGACCAGGGCATCACGGTCGAACACGTAATTGCCCATGGACGCCAAGAACGCGTTGGGATCATCGGGCAGGGGAGCGGTGGACTCAGGCTTCTCCACGAACCGGCTGATCTTGGAGACGTCATTGGGGTCCGTCTCGATCACACCGAACGAGGTCACCATGTCCATGCTTTGGCGCACACCGGCCACCGTGGCCTTGGCCCCGGAATTGATGTGGAATTCCACCATGTCCGAGAAGTCCATGCGGTACACGTGGTCCGCGCCGACCACCACCACGATGTCCGGGTCCGCGTCATCAATGAGGTTCATGGACTGGAAGATCGCGTTGGCCGACCCCAGGAACCAGTCCTTCCCGCGGCGCTGCTGCGCCGGCACCGAAGCCACATAGTTGCCCAACTGGGTGGACAAACGCCACGTCTCCGAGAGGTGACGGTCCAGGGAATGTGACTTGTACTGCGTGAGCACCACGATCTGCAGGTACCCCGAATTAACCAGGTTGGACAGCGCAAAGTCGATCAAACGGTAACCACCACCGAAGGGAACCGCGGGCTTGGCCCGGTCCTCCGTGAGCGGCATCAAACGTTTGCCCTCGCCGCCGGCCAGCACAATGGCCAAAACCTTTTTCTTGCGTGACATATGTAGCTCTCACTTCCCGTTCGAGTCATAGCCGCTGGGCGGAAACGCGCCATCCCCGCGACCGGCCTTCATCGCTATTGTGACCCACTTCCTGCATCTGACCATCGTGTCGCCGCAAACTTTGCATAAGTTTCCTGACAAGTACCGCGCCACCCAGGTCACCTGCGCGTGGTGCTCGCCGTAACCCTGTGGTGAGCGGTGCATGTGGTCTAGGCTCACAGTGTGCGAGTAGACATTTTGAGCAAAGAGTTCCCGCCCGAGATCTACGGGGGAGCGGGGGTGCACGTGGCCGAGCTCTCCCGAGTCCTCGCGCCACTGGTGGACCTGAACGTTCGGTGCTTCGGCGCCCCGCGTGATCCCGACTTCCACGGAGCAACCGTCAAGGCCTATCCGGTCCCGGAGGAGCTGTCCTCCGCCAACGCCGCGGTCCAGACCCTGGGCGTGGACCTGGGAATGGTGGGTGACGTGTCTGGTGCGGATCTCGTGCACTCCCACACCTGGTACGCCAACATGGGCGGGCACCTGTCCTCCCTGATGTACGACATTCCCCACGTGCTCTCCGCCCACTCCCTGGAGCCGTTGCGCCCGTGGAAGGCCGAACAGCTCGGTGGCGGCTACCGCGTGTCCTCCTTCGCCGAGAAGACCGCCTACGAGGCGGCCGCCGCCATAATTGCCGTGTCCGACGGCATGCGTGAGGACATCCTGCGCTCCTACCCCAACGTGGACCCCGCCCGCGTGCGCACCGTGCACAACGGCATCGACGTCTCCCAGTGGGATCACGACCCCAACACCGATGTCCTGGCGGAATACGGCATCGACCCCGAGCGACCCTCCGTGGTGTTCGTCGGCCGCGTGACCCGCCAGAAGGGCGTTCCCTACCTGTTACGCGCGGCCCTGCAACTGCCGCCCGAGGTCCAACTCGTCCTGTGCGCCGGCGCGGCGGACACCCCCGCGCTCGCCGCCGAGGTCAATGGGCTCATTGACGAGCTCACGGCCCAGCGCACCGGCGTGGTTCTCATCGACAAGATGCTCCCGCGCCGCGAGATCATCCAGATCCTGTCCCACGCCACCGCATTCGCGTGCCCGTCCGTGTACGAACCCCTGGGCATTGTGAACCTCGAGGCCATGGCCTGCGGCTCCGCCGTGGTGGCCTCCGCCACCGGTGGCATCCCCGAGGTGGTCGTGGACGGTGAAACCGGCCGACTCGTTCCCATTGAGCAGGTCACCGATGGCACCGGCACCCCGCTGGACCCCCAGAAGTTCGTGGACGACTTTGCCGCGGCCCTGATCGACGTGGTGTCCGACCCCGAGCGCGCACGCCAGATGGGCATGGCCGGTCGCAAGCGTGCCCAGGAACACTTCGCCTGGGAAACCATTGCCGAGCGGACCCTGGAGGTCTACCGCTCCGTGCTGTGATCCTCCGGCCTGGCGGACAAGAGCTTTTCGAGACTGTCCACCAGGTGAGCCAGTGATTCACTCAACTGCCGACGTTCTCGCTCGGTCCAGTCGCCCAACATACTGTCGAAAGCCGCGCAGGCCGCTGCGCGGCTTTCTTCATGCAGCCGCTGACCGGATGCGGTGACGGACACCACGATGGCGCGCCGATCCTGCGGGTCCGGGGCCCGCTGGACCAGGCCCAGTTTTTCGAGCTTGCCGACCTGGGCGGTCATGGTGGACCGGTCCACGGATTGCCACGTGGCCAGCTCGGACATGCGCGCCGGCCCGAACTCGTTGACCCGGTCCACGAGCCACAGGTCCGTGGGGGAGAGCTTGGCGTTCCGGCTGCCGAGTTCCTGCCGTATCCGGGACCGGCTGGTGAGTCGGCCTAGCGCCGACATGGTCCGGGCCATCACCGTCACCGTGTCCGTTGTCTCACCGCTCATGTCATCACCCTGCTTGTTACCAAAGAAAGTAGTTGGTACAATGAAACTATAACAGTTTGAAGAGTCCAACATTTTCAGGAGGATGAATGTCCGAGCCCATCCAGGCCCCGCAGATCAGCACCGATGTGAAGTACGAGACGATTGCCCGCTTCCCCGACTACGCCGAGGCCCAGGCAGTAGTGGACCAGCTCTCCGACAAGGAGTTCGACGTCTCCACCATCAAGATCGTGGGGGAGGGCCTGCGCTCGGAGGAATTCGTCACCGGCCGCATGACCAAGGGCCGCGCGGCCCTGGCCGGCCTGGGCTCAGGCGCGTGGTTCGGGCTGTTCATCGGCATCCTGTTCGGCCTGTTCGCACCGGGCTTCGGGCTGCTGTCCATCATCTTGTGGTCCGTGGTCATCGGTGCCATCTGGGGTGCGATCTTCGGCTTTGTCGCTCACCTGGCCACCGGCGGTAAGCGCGACTTCAAGTCCCTGAAGACTATGGCCGCCGAGACCTACCTGGTTCAGGTCCAGGCCTCCCGCGCCCATGAGGCCATGAGCGTGCTCGGCCGCTGATTCATCAGCTCCACGCCTAGACATCACGACGCCGGGTGGTCACCTCACAAAGGTGACCACCCGGCGTCGGCGTTCGGACAAGGCTTGTTCTGAGAGTGGTTACGAGACCGACCTCAACGCGGGGCTTGTGTCCTCCACGTTGGCCCCCAGGGCGTAGGTGAGATGCCCACCCAGGAAACCACCGACCGACATCACACCCATGCCCGTCAGCCCCAGCAGCTTGCCCATTGTGGAGCGTCCCGTGAGACGAGCAGCTAGGGAGCCTGCGTACACCAGCACAGTCACATCCATAATCGCCGCGTGGACGAATCCCACTCGGGAAGACTCACCCGTGGTTTTCTGCCAATCATGCAGACCGGTTACGGCCGTGGGGACCGCGCTGAGTACCCCCACGCCCACGAGAATTGTCGAGGCGTCCTCCAATTCCTCGCCACCCAGGACATCCAACAGCGCGGACATGCTCCACGCGCCAATCGGAATATCTGTCATCAAGGGGTGCAGCGGATGACCCATGAACTCTCCACTGAGTACCTCTTTGACCACCGGCTTTTGTGTCAAGGGGCCAACATTCTTCTTGGCAAAGCCGATGACGGAGTCCAACGACCTGGCGTGTTCGATCCGCTCGGTGAGCTGCTGCAATGCCTTGATCACGGGTTGCCTCCTGGGCGGTTCTCACTCGACACCGCGGGGCCGGGTCGCTACGAGCGCGCGGTATTTTGGGTCACTTGATCGGCCGTGAACTTATTCTAAGCCTGCTGAGGGGTAATCGGTGGACACCGCGCTGACCAATCGTGCGGGGGCGTGGCTCCTCCCGGTTTACTTTACATAATGTGCATTATCGGACAACTGTAGAACGGGCGGGCTCGGGGTGTTGCGCCTCTATATACGTGCGCCGCGCTCGGTGGTTGAATCTGGGGTGAAGGTACTTGTCCTCACGCGCCGTGCGTGCGCATCAGACCCGCGAAAGGTTCACCCGTGGCCCAGTACATGATCTCCGTCTTTCACACACCCGGCGCCCAAGATGCCGGCACCGCGTACCAGGACGACGCCGCTCAGCAGTCGGCTTTCGCGGCGGTCGCCGAGTTCAACGCGGCCATCCAGGCTGCCGGCCAGTTCGTGTTCGCGGGCGGGCTCATGCCGCCCGAAGCCGGTCACACCGTGGACGCCACCGGTACGACACCGAACATTCAGTCCGGGCCGTTTTCCGTGGCGGCCGCATCCCTGGGTGGTTTTTGGATCGTTGAGGCGCTCGACCAGAAGCTCGCACTTGACCTGGCGACTCGCGCGTCTGCGGCGTGTGGTCAGAAGGTGGAATTGCGTCCCCTACAGGCGGTCTGAATCAAGTTCAGGCGCCCACGTACTCCGCGAGGTACTGGCCCGTGAGCGTCGATTTCCCAGCCACGAGATCCGCGGGAGTGCCCTCGAAAACGATCCGTCCGCCGTCGTGACCCGCACCGGGACCCAGGTCGATGATACAATCCGCGTGCGCCATGACGGCTTGATGGTGCTCAACGACAATGACGGATTTCCCGGAGTCGACCAGACGGTCCAGCATGCTCAGGAGGCGTTCGACGTCGGCCAGGTGAAGACCCGTCGTGGGCTCGTCCAGGATGTAGATACCACCCTTCTCCCCCATGCGCGTGGCCAATTTGAGGCGCTGGCGTTCACCTCCCGACAACGTGGTGAGCGGCTGGCCCACCTTGACGTAACCGAGCCCCACATCGGCAAGGCGCTCGAGGATTTTGAGCGCCGCGGGTGTGCGGGCGTCGCCGTCGGAGAAGTAGTTCAGTGCCTCGACCACGGACATCGAGAAAACATCGCTGATGTTCTGACCGTCCACCTCGAACTCGAGTACGGCCGGCTGGAATCGTTTACCCTCACAGTCGTCACACGTGGAGGTGACACCCTCCATCATGCCCAGGTCCGTGTAAATCACACCGGCGCCCTTACACGTGGGGCATGCGCCCTCCGAATTCGGGCTGAACAGGGCCGGCTTTTCCCCGTTGACCTTGGCGAACGTCTTTCGCACGGAATCAAGCAGACCCGTGTACGTCGCGGGATTACTGCGGCGGGAGCCACGGATCGCACTCTGGTCGATGGACACGATGTCCTGGTTGTCCGGAAGCGAACCGTGAACCAGTGAACTCTTGCCCGAGCCGGCCACTCCCGTGATGACCGTGAGCACGCCCAGTGGAATGTCCACATTCACGTTGTCCAGGTTGTGTGAGCTGGCTCCACGGATCTCCAGCCGGCCCGTGGGCGTGCGCAGTGGTTCCTTGAGCGCGATCTGGTCATCGAAATGGCGCCCGGTATTGGTGTCACTCCCCCGCAGCTCATGCACGGTTCCCTCGAAGCAAATGGTGCCGCCGTCCGTGCCTGCGCCGGGTCCGAGATCCACCACATGGTCGGCAATCGCAATGGTTTCCGGCTTGTGCTCGACCACCAGCACGGTATTGCCTTTGTCGCGCAGCTCCAACAAGAGCTCGTTCATGTGCCGGATGTCGTGCGGATGCAGCCCAATGGTGGGTTCGTCGAACACATAGGTGACATCGGTCAGCGGCGAGCCCAGGTGCCGGATCATCTTGGCGCGCTGCGACTCACCGCCGGACAGCGTGCTGGCCGGGCGATCCAGGGACAGGTAGCCCAGGCCGATCCGCACGAAAGAGTCGAGCGTATCCGTCAGACCGTCCAGCAGGGGCTTCACGGAGGGGTAATCCAGGCTACGGACCCACTGGGCAAGATCGGTGATCTGCATGGCGCACGCATCGGCGATGCTCACGCCGTCGATCGTGGCGGTGCGGGCACCCTCCGCCAGCCGGGTGCCGTGGCACTGCGGGCAGGCCTGGAACGTGACGGCGCGGTCCACGAACTCGCGCACGTGGGACTGCATGGCCTCGCGGTCCTTGGTGAGCATGGATTTCTGGATCCGCGGGATGAGGCCCTCAAAGGTCATGTTGATGCCCTCGACCTTGACCCGCACGGGCTCCATGTACAAGAAGTCCAGGAGCTGCTGGTCCGTGAACTCCTTGATAGGTGTGTCCCCCGGGAAGAACTCGAGGCCGCCGTACAAGCGGACGTTCCAACCGCCCTTGTTATAGCCGGGCACGGTGATGGCCCCGTCCTTGATGGACAGATTTTCGTCGTAGAGCTCGGTGAGATCGAGATCCGAGACCTTACCCATGCCCTCGCAGCGCGGGCACATGCCTCCGGTGATGGAGAACGTCTTCCTCTCCTTCTTCTGGCTGCCGCGTTCCACAGTGATCGCGCCGGCACCGCTCACGGACGGAATATTGAAGGCAAAGGCCTTGGGGCCACCGATGTGCGGCTCGGCCAAACGCGAGAACACAATGCGCAGCAACGCATTGACGTCCGTGGCGGTTCCCACCGTGGAGCGCGGGTTCGCACCCATGGGTTCTTGGTCCACCATGATGGCGGTGGTGATGCCCTCCAGCATGTCGACCTCGGGTCGACCAACCGTGGGCATCATGCCCTGCAGGAACGCACTGTAGGTTTCGTTGATCAGCCGCTGCGACTCCGCGGCCACGGTACCGAAGACCAAGGAGCTCTTCCCCGACCCGGAGACGCCCGTGAACACGGTGAGTCGGCGTTTGGGGATGTCCAGACTCACGTCCCGGAGGTTGTTCTCGCGGGCGCCCCGCACCCGAATCAGATCGTGACTGTCGGCCGCATGCTCGCGGTCCGCATCGGTTGTGCTCACCGTGTCTCCAAGGGTTGAGGAGGTGCCGTTTTCATGACGACGGCGCACGGCAGCTTACCGCGCACATGCCGCGTGAAGACACCCCCGGTGGACCTGGCCAGCACCGGCGGTGCGCAGACGGCTCCCCCCATTTAATGTTTCGGAGTATGGTTTAATCACTTATCTGAACTTTCAGCTGAATGTTTAATCTACAAGCGGGCCTAGACTGGGTTGTATGTCCCATCCTGTGTCTTCGTCCGTTTCCCCGTCCCCCGCGTCAACCGGCAGGACCTTGCCGCAGCATGTGGCTGCCTCCCCTACTCGGTGGCCCGGGTATCTGATCGCGGATCTCGTTCTGGTGGCCATCTTCGCCGCGCTCGGGCGTAATGCCCACGAGCAAAGCCCCTGGGGCGCCCTGGAGACGGCCTGGCCATTCCTGGTGGGTGTTCTCGTTGGATGGGTCGTGGTCCGGGCGCGCCGCAGGCCCGCCGCTCTCTTTCCCACCGGAGTGGTCATTTGGTTGTCCACGGAGATCGTAGGCATGCTCCTGCGCATGCTCACGGGCCAGGGCACAGCGTTGGCCTTCGTGCTCGTGAGCTTGGCAGTTCTGGGTCTGTTCCTGCTGGGCTATCGCCTGATCAGCCGACTGATCAGCTGGGCCCGCCTGAATCGTTAGGCTGATGACAGACGTCGAGAAAGGATTCACATGCTCACTGCAATTGTGTTGATCAAGACCACCGCGGACCGCATCCCGGAGGTAGCCCATGACATCTCCAACATCAAGGGCATCACCGAGGTCTACTCCGTGACCGGTGACTGGGACCTGATCGCCATGGTGCGGGTGCGCGAACACGAGCGCCTGGCAGACGTCATCGCAGACCAGATGTCCAAGGTGAAGGGTGTGGTCTCGACCAACACGAACATCGCCTTCCGCGCCTACAGTGAGCATGATCTGGACGCCGCTTTTTCACTGGGCATCGACTAACCGACACCGTCCGCGGCCACGACCACGACCAACGCCGCTCCCCGGGACGAACCCGGGCGAGCGGCGTCGTCGTTGGTGGATCAAGCGTCGAGACTAGGCCGACGCCGCGTACCGCACCCAGCGATCCAGCAGGTCCTGGGCCGCACCCGAGTCGATTGCCTGGGCCGCGCGTGCAATAGCGGTGCCGAAACGATCCTGGAACTGCCCGTGGGCGCTCTCGTCCACGGCCATCAGACCGGCGGCGGAGTTCAGCAACACCGCATTACGAATGTGGCCGCGAGAACCGCCGAGGATGTCGCGCACGACCCCCGCGTTGTATTGGGCGTCCTGACCCCGGAGATCCTCAATGGTTGCTCGCGGCATGTCGAAATCCAGCGGTTCGAGCGAGTGCTGCGTGATCTGGCCGTCACGAACTTCCCACACGTCCGACGGCGCCGTGACGGTCAATTCGTCCAAGCCGTCCCCGCCACGGAAAACCAGCGCGCGATCGCCGCGATTCTGGAAGACACCGGCCATCAGGGGTGCGAGGGCGGCATCGGCCACGCCGATCGCGGATGCCTTGACCTTGGCCGGATTGGTGATCGGCCCCAGGAAATTGAACGCGGTGGCCACCCCGAGTGCCTTGCGCGCGATCGCGGCGAAACGCATGGAGGGGTGGAACGTCTGCGCAAAAAGGAACGTGATGCCCACGTCCGATGCCGCCTTCTCCACCTTGTCCACGGGCATGTCCAGGTGCACTCCCAGGGCCTCGAGAACGTCGGCGGACCCCGATTTCGACGACGACGCCCTGTTACCGTGCTTCACGACGCGCACCCCGGCGCCGGCGCAGACCAGCGCCGACATGGTGGAGATGTTGACGCTCGACAACCGGTCTCCCCCGGTACCCACGATGTCCAGTGCGGGCGCGGGGACATTCACGGCGCGCGCGTGCTCGACCATTGCGTCCGCGAGACCGTTGAGTTCATCGACCGTCTCACCCTTGGTGCGCAAGGCCATGAGGAACCCCGCGATGACTGCATCAGACACTTCACCGTTCATGATGGTGTCCATGGCCCAGTAGGACTCGCGCCAGGTGAGATCCTGACCACGCGACAGTGAGGTCAGGAGGTTCGGCCAGTGCATGCTTGATGGGGAGCCAGTTGAGGTAGTCACAATTCGACTCTACCGCCAGTTTCTCGGTGCGCACGAAGCCGGGGATCGGCCCCGATTCCCCGTCCACAACTGGGCGGGCGCCAAAATACGGCGCAAGGGAAGCACTTGGTTCACGACACGACACCGCCGGAAGGGCTCGGTGGTTGGTTCAGGAAGAGTTTTGGCGACATAATGTCTCTGTGACAACTGCAACCCATACCCCAGCCAAACCGGTAGGCGCGAACATCAATCGCCCCAACCTCACTTCCGTGGGCACCATCGTGTGGCTCTCCTCGGAAGTGATGTTCTTCGCCGGTCTCTTCGCCATGTACTTCACCCTTCGCGCAACCTCTCCGGAGTTGTGGGGGGAAATGACGTCAATGCTCAACGTTCCGTTGGCATTGATCAACACCATCATCCTGGTGCTCAGCTCCGTGACCTGCCAGTTCGGCGTGTTTGCGGCTGAGCGTCTCCAGCCGCGCCGCACCGGCAGCATCTTCCAGTTCACCAAGTGGGGCCTGACCGAATGGTTCGCGCTCACCTTCCTGATGGGTGCCGTGTTCGTCTCGGTCCAGGTCTACGAGTACTCCGTGTTGGTATCAGAGGGCGTCACCATTGCGGCCAACGCATACGGCTCCGCTTTCTACATCACCACAGGCTTCCACGCGATCCACGTGACCGGCGGTTTGATCGCATTCCTGTTCATCATGGGCCGCGCCTACGTTGCCAAGCGGTTCGGACACTACGAGGCCACCTCGGCCATCGTGGTCTCCTACTACTGGCACTTCGTGGACGTCGTCTGGATCGTCCTGTTCATCCTGGTCTACTTCATTCAGTAGCCAGCAGGAACGATTCACCCCATCCCAGTCTCCAAGTACCGAGTAAAAGGAACGTTTGACGTGAAGGCACTCTCACAAAAGCGCCGCCATCCCCTGGCAGTTCTCGCACTGCTCGTCATGGCTTTGCTTCTCACCGGTGGACTCTATGCAGTTGCCACAACCACCAACGAAGCCAAGGCCGAGACCACAACCTACTCGGCACAGGACATTGAAGAAGGCCAAAAGTTGTTCCTGGCCAACTGCTCCACCTGCCACGGCTTGAACGCCGAGGGCACCGAGGCCGGTCCCAGCCTCATCGGTGTGGGTGCGGCTTCGGTTGACTTCCAGGTCGGCACCGGCCGTATGCCCATGCAGATGCAGGGCCCCCAGGCACAGGTCAAGCCGGAACAGTTCAATGAAGAACAGACCAAGCAGCTTGCCGGCTACGTGGCCTCCCTCGGCGCTGGCCCCGCCATCCCCGAGGACGAGTACCTGGACGTCACCAAGGGTGACTCCGCCAACGGCGCCAAGGTCTTCCTGGCCAACTGCGCCATGTGCCACAACGCCGCCGGCGCCGGTGGTGCATTGACACGCGGCAAGTACGCCCCGTCCCTGATGGGCGTCGACGAGGCCCGCATTTATGAGGCCATGCAAACCGGCCCTCAGAACATGCCGGTGTTCAATGACGCCAACATCACCCCCGAGGAAAAGCGTGACGTGATCACTTACCTCAAGGCGTTGGACAACAACACCAACCCGGGTGGTTTCGGTCTCGGTTCACTCGGCCCGGTGTCTGAAGGCCTTCTGATCTGGAGCCTCGGTTTAGCCGTCGTGATCGGTTTCACCGTATGGCTCACCTCGCGCTCCGCCTGAGAGCAACAGCCGGTACGGCCGGCAATCTGACACAATTTTATTCAAAGCATCAAGAGAAGAATGAGGGACCACATGGGCGACCATCGTGACGGCACTCCCCAGCACAGCGGGGCGGTTGTCACCTCGGACGGAGCGGCTAGGAACCAGTTCCCCGACCCGGGACTTCCGCCGCACCGTCCTCGTGTGACAGACGTTGACCCCAAAGCTGCGAAGCGTGCGGAACGGCAGGTAGTACTGCTGTTCATCATTTCGGTCCTCGGATCAATTCTGTTCTTCATCGCGTACTTCGGTATCCGAGTCGAGGGACCGATGTACGACGTGGTGAATACCGAACCCACCAGCCAGCTGCGCCTGCAGAACCTGCTGCTGGGTTTGGGCATTGCGCTCGGAATGTTCGGCATCGGCATTGGCGTCGTTCAGTGGGCACGCACCCTCATGCCGGACCACGAATTGGTGGAAGAACGCCACGACGTACGCTCCGAAGAGCAGCGCGCGGAGGCTCAGGAGATCCTGACCACCATTTACGACGAGTCGGGTATCAAGCGCCGGCCGTTGCTACGCAATACCTTGATCGGTGCCGCGGTGTTGGCTCCGCTCCCCTTCGTCGGCCTGCTCCGCGACCTGGGACCCACGGACCTCACGGTACTGCGCCACACCATTTGGGAAGAGGGCACCCGCCTGGTACGCGATCCCTCCGGTACCCCGATCAAGGTCTCGGACGTCACGCTGGGTTCTGCATTCCACGTGGTTCCCGAGAACCTTGCCGACCTGGGTCACCACGATGGCTACCTGGACGAGAAAGCAAAGGCCGTGGTGCTGCTCATGCGTCTCGACCCGGACAAGGTCAATGTCTCCGCGGAGCGTGAAGACTGGAACGTGGACGGCATCTTCGCCTATTCGAAAGTCTGCACCCACGTCGGTTGCCCCATTGCGCTGTACGAGCAGCACACGCACCACCTGCTGTGCCCGTGCCACCAGTCAACCTTCGATCTCACGAACGAATGTGAAGTAATTTTCGGCCCGGCATCTCGCCCGTTGCCCCAGTTGCCCATTACAGTTGATTCCGAAGGATACCTCGTTGCACGTAGTGACTTCCACGAGCCAGTGGGACCCACCTATTCGCAACGCGATTTCGCAGTCCGAGATATGCAGGGTGAGGCAAGCTAATGTCATCTACTACTGATTTCGAGTATCAACCCCGCACCAGTTCCGGGCGGATTGCCAACTTCGTGGACACCCGCGCGGGCGTATCCCCCATGGTCAAGGAATTCGGTCGCAAGATCTTCCCCGACCACTGGACCTTCATGTTCGGTGAGGTGGCACTGTACAGCTTTGTCATCCTCCTGCTATCGGGTACGTTCCTCGCTTTCTGGTTCGACCCCACCATGACCTCCCTGGAGTACGACGGTAGTTACGTGCCCATGCAGGGCGTGGAAATGTCCGGCGCGTACGCCTCCACATTGAACATTTCATTCGACATTCGTGGTGGCCTGTTCCTGCGTCAGCTCCACCACTGGTCGGCACTGATGTTCGTGATGGCGCTGTCCGTGCACATGCTCCGCGTGTTCTTCACCGGTGCGTTCCGCCGCCCGCGCGAGCTCAACTGGGTTGTCGGCTGTGTACTGTTCCTCCTGGCGATCGTCGCCGGCTTCTCGGGCTACTCCCTCCCGGACGACGTTCTGTCCGGTAACGGTCTGCGCATCGCGGATGCCATGTTGAAGGCGATCCCCGTGGTCGGTACCTACATGTCGATGTTCATGTTCGGTGGCGAGTTCCCCGGCCTGGCCATCATCGGCCGCCTGTACATCGCCCACGTGCTGATCATCCCCGCGTTGATTCTCGTGATGATTGTGGTTCACCTCTTCATGGTGGTCATCCACAAGCACACCCAGTACCCCGGCCCCGGCCGCACCGAGAACAACGTTGTCGGCTTCCCCGTGGGTCCGGTCTACGCAGCAAAGGCCGGCGGTTTCTTCTTCATCGTGTTCGGTCTCCTGGCCACGTTGGCGGCAACCACCACCATTAACGCTGTGTGGAACTACGGGCCGTACGACCCCTCCCCGGTGCAGGCCGGTTCGCAGCCTGACTTCTACATGGGCTTCCCGGACGGTGCGCTGCGCCTGATGCCCGGTTCGTGGCCGTTCTCGTGGGAGGTGTCGATCTTCGGCTGGGCGGTGCCGCTCGCTATTCTGCTCCCGCTGATGCCTATTGGTCTGATGTTCGTGGCGATGTTTGCCTACCCGTGGATCGAGCGCTGGGTAACCAAGGACAACCACGTGCACAACGTGTTGGACCGCCCCCGTAACGCTCCGTTCCGTACCGGAATTGGTGCCGCTGCCGTCGCGTTCTACGCAATCCAGATGATGGCGGCCAGCTCCGACCTCATTGCAACCCACTTCCACGTGGGCCTGAACGACGTCACGTACTGGCTGCGTGCCGCGTACTTCCTCGGACCGATCCTGGCCTTCATCATTGCTCGCCGCATGTGTCTTGCACTGCAGCGCAAGGACCGTGAGATCGTCCTGCACGGCCGCGAGTCGGGCCGAATCCAGGCGCTGCCGCACGGCGAATTCGTGGAGGTTCACGAACCGCTGGACGAGTACAAGCGCTACCGTCTGGTGAACTTCGAAGACATTGAAGTTCAGCCCGCTCGTGCCAATGCCAAGGGTAAGGTGACCGGGACCGAGAAGCTCCGCGGCCGCTTGAGCAGCTGGTACTTCGAGGACCGAGTTGCACCCGTGACGCCCAAGGAGCTCGATGCGGCACACGGTCACCACGATGACCACGCACGCGAGGTTGTTGGTGCAGGGTCCCACACGGCCCAGCTTGACAAGTAGGCCAAGTTCGTCAAAGTAAGCCCGGTGGTCGCCCAGATCGCCCGTGAAGATGCCCCTGAGGTTCACCTCGGGGGCATCTTTATGTTCTCTCTCCCCCGTCTGCCGCATGCAGCTCACGTGGACTACTACCGACCACGCGATCACAGCCTCAGTATCTAACCGCTCACCTGGTGCCTCCACCGAGCGGTCCGGCTTGGGCCCGGTCCAATTCGCCTTCCGGTGTCAAGGAACACCGGAACTTCCCTGCGGGCGGACATCCGTTCTCCCTCTCGGCAAACACATGATCTCCCTGTCGACGGACCGTTGATCTCCCGGCTGGTTAGGGCAGGGGGTTTGACCCCACGTCCTGCGGCGGCATAGGCGTGACGAAGTGAGGCGCCCTCGGTGACGATGTCGTGGGCGTGGTGCAGGAGCCGGTCCACGGCCGCGGTGGCCAGGGTGGTCGGTATGAAGGCACGCCAGGAATCGAAGGCCTTGCAAGCCGGCAACCCGGCAGCCTTGCGGCGGGCGGTCTCGGTGGCCTCGTCCCGTCCCCGGATCTCCTCGGGCAACCGCACGCGCAGCACCTCGGCCGACAGCGCCCGCGCAGCACCTCGGTGGGGTCCCAGCGCTGGGCCTTGGCCGTGCCAACACCTCTGGGGCCACGGGCTCGCAGATGGGGCATCCTGACTCAATTGAGGACTTCGGTGAGGTCATCGGGCAAAGGCGGTGCCGGTCTCACCGAGAAGGCAGTGAAGGTTTTGAAGGTTGAGTTCACGCGGTGGGCTCCTTGCTCGTGGTGGCAGTGGTGGTGAATCCGCGCCACCCCGTGGCTCACTCAGGGCTACCTGCAGGGCGTCGAGCTCGGCGAATGAGCCGTACTGGCCCAGGAGGTTGGCCTAGGTGGGCACCAGGTCGGCCTTGACGGTTTTCACCGTGGCCACCTTGCCGCCTTTGGACTCCGGATCGTACGGCACGCAGGTACGGGACCCGGGTGCCGTAGTGCCGGGCCACCTCGACGATCTGCGGGCGCCGTACCGGACTCCGCCGACGTGGCCCACGGTGACGGTGCGGGGATTGTCGGTGAGCACGTGAGTGGGGGCTCCGCCGATCCGGCGCAGGGTGGCATCCAGGCAGGCGATCAGGCTCGGCGTGGTCTGGTCCCACACCGGGATCACTACCCGGACCCTGGACCAGGCCAGCCTGGCGTGGAACAGCCACGTCCGCCGCAGCGTCCCATCCGGGCCCGGCACCCGCGGGCCTTCCCCCCGGTCGACCTGCAACCAGGGCCCTGCGGGTGGTCCGCTCGACCCCGGTCGAGCGCAGCCCCACGAGCCCGCCGGGGATGACATCCGCGCGGGCCCTGCCCTTGAAGCGCTCGACCCATTCCGCCATCTTCGGCAGAAATTTGTCAATCATCCTGGGCCGTCGGTCCGGACCGGTCACTGGCCGACCCGCCTCGCGGGCTGCGACATAGTGTCGGATGGCCTTCGGCTCCACCCGGCCAGGTGCGCGGCCTCGCACTACCACTCCTGCGACCGGGCCCAGGCCTGCACCGAACTGGGCATCATGCCAAAGCGCACCTGCACGGAGCCCCTAGCACCGTATGGCCCCGTTACTGAACTGGCTTCACTTCGCTCGTTACTACCGCACCCGCTGCTCTGTCGAAGGCGCAGGTTGAGCGGAACCCGGCCGAATAGAACGAGAAGGCAACTGCAGTTCCGAGTCTCGGGCATAAAGAAGCCCTCCTCGCGGCAGTCGCAACGAGGAGGGCTTCTTCGGAGGATAGAACGCCTACATCAGTGGGCGTGCTCCCCGCGGGAGTGCTCGAAAATGAGACCGATCAGGCCCAGGAGAACAACGGGGACCGCCAGACCGATAATCCACCAGCCAACCGCAAGGGCGGTCACGAAAATAGCGCATCCGATACCCAGCAGCAATGGCCACCAGCTCCACGGGGAGAAGGCGCCGTAGTCACCGGACATCTCCACGATCTCGCCGTCTTCACGATCCTCAGGCAGCATGGCACCGGTGGAACGGTCCACGAGCCACAGGTACACCGCGAGCATGAGGCTCATGGCCGCCACGGCCAGCAGTGCCGGGAAACCGGCGAGTTCCTGGAATCCGGTGAGGTACCCGTACACCATTCCGACGACCAGGCAGAAGACGGCCAAGAGAATGAAGGTTTTGACAGTAGTTTTCATCGACCGGTCCTTCCAGATCCGCCGACAATCGGCATTTCTGCATCGAACTGCTGGCTGGAGAACGCCGCCAACTCGGGGTGGTGCAGGTCCAGAGCAGGACGCTCGGAGCGGATCCGGGGCAGGGAGGTGAAGTTGTGACGCGGAGGTGGGCAAGATGTGGCCCATTCCAGAGAGCCACCAAAGCCCCACGGGTCGTCCACTTCTACCTTTTTGCCGTTGCGGGCGGTGGTGTAGACGTTCCAGAAGAACGGAATCATGGAAATACCCAGCAACATGGCACCGTATGTGGAGAACTGGTTCATCCATGTGAAGCCATCCTCCGGCATGTAGTCCGCGTAACGGCGGGGCATACCATCGACACCCAGCCAGTGCTGGATGAGGAAAGTCATGTGGAAGCCGATGAACAGCAACCAGAAGTGAATTTTGCCGAGCCGTTCATTGAGCATCTTGCCGGTGAACTTTGGCCACCAGAAGTAGAAGCCCGCGAACATACAGAATACGACCGTGCCGAATACCACGTAGTGGAAGTGGGCCACCACAAAGTACGTGTCGGAGACGTGGAAGTCCAGCGGCGGGGTAGCCAGGATGATGCCGGTGAGCCCACCGAACAGGAACGTGAACAAGAAGCCCAGCACCCACAGTACCGGAGTTTCAAAAGTCAATGATCCTTGCCACATGGTGCCGATCCAGTTGAAGAACTTTACGCCCGTGGGCACCGCGATCATCATGGTCATGAACGAGAAGAACCCTAGCGCCACAGCACCGGTCACATACATGTGGTGTGCCCACACGGTCACGGACAGGGCGGCAATGGCGATGGTCGCGAACACCAGACCCTTGTACCCGAAGATCGGCTTCCGGGAGAACACTGGCAGAATTTCCGAAACGATGCCGAAGAACGGCAAGGCGATCACATAGACCTCGGGGTGACCGAAGAACCAGAACAAGTGCTGCCACAGGATGGCACCGCCGTTCTCCGGGTCAAAGATATGGCCACCCAGTCGGCGATCCATACCCAAGGCGAACAATGCGGATGCCAACGGCGGGAAAACCATGATGATCAGCAGAGCCGTAATCAAAGTAGTCCAGGTGAACATCGACATGCGCCACATGGTCATGCCTGGGGCGCGCATACAGAGGATGGTGGTGATGAAGTTGACACCACCCATGATGGTGCCGAAGCCCTGCAGGCCCAGACCGAAAACCCATAGGTCTCCGCCAACTCCTGGACTGAACGTTGTGCTGTTCAGTGGCGCATAGGCAAACCAGCCGAAGGATGCGGCGCCCTGCGGTGTGATGAAGCCGGCCACGGCAATCAAGGAACCGAACAGGAAAAACCAGAAAGCCAAGGCGTTCAAACGCGGGAACGCTACGTCGGGAGCGCCCAGCTGGAGCGGGACGATGACGTTGGCGAAACCAATGAACAGTGGAGTACCGAACATCAGCAACATGATGGTGCCGTGCATGGTGAACAGCTGGTTGTACTGTTCCTTGGTCTCCAAAATTTGCATGCCCGGATCAAAGAGTTCCGCGCGGATCAGCAGCGCCATGACGCCACCGACACAGAAAAACACGAAAGACGAGATCAGGTACATGTACCCGATGGTCTTGTGGTCCGTGGAGGTGAGCCAATTGACAATCACCTTGCCCTTGGACCGAGGCACAACACGGGGAGCGACCGTGGCCGCTTCGTCCCGCGAGTATTCGAGCGTAGACATTGCCTATCCCCTAGTTGTTGGACGTTACGTTCTGGTTCGGGTTGCGGTTGTACTCGTCGCCGACGGAGCCTACATTGCCCTCGCTGCGCAACTGCTGCATTTGGGCGTCGTACTCCTCCTGGCTCACAACGGCAACGTTGAAAAGCATCTCGGAGTGGAACTCGCCGCAGAGCTCGGCACACTTGCCGGCGAAGACACCCTCGCGGCCGGTAGTGAAACTCATGTAGTTGGTGCGCTCCGGGAACATGTCGATCTTCTCGAGGAAAGCCGGAACCCAGAAAGAGTGGATGACATCACGTGACGTGATTTCGAGCTCGACTTGGCTGTCTACCGGGAGGTACAGGGTGGGCAAAGTTTCCTCCACACCTTCCTCACCGGTCAGGTGTGCCTGAACACCCTGGAAGTAGACATCGTCGTCAAGGTAGTTGAAGTCCCAGGCCCACTGTTTGCCGTACACCTGGACGGAGACGTCCGGGTTGTCGTGCCGTGCCGTAATGGCCGTCTGCGCCCGCTCCGAGAAGAAGAACAGGGATACGACCATGGCGATCGGGACAATCGTGTAGAAGACCTCAAGCGGTGCGTGGTAGGCCAATTGGCGGGGATAGCCGGTCTCGTTCTTGCGACGGCGGTAGGCGATCATACACCACAGCATGAGGCCCCAGGTCACCAGACCCACTGACAGAGCTGCGACCCACGAACCAATCCACAGATCCATGACGTGGTCCGCGTTGTCGGTGGTGCCACGCTGGGTAGGCAAGAAGCCCACCTTGGCTTGTTCTGAGCAAGCAGTGAGCGTGGTCGCAGCCAGGACTGCCACTGCCGAGGCCTTGAGCATCCGGCTTCGGCGGCTGCCGGATCGAGTTTGCGAACTCACAGACGGCCCTTCCTCTTCTTTGTGTCAGCTCCGTATCCGCCTGTGCTGGGCACAGGGCACACGTTGCCCGTTAATTGATCTCCCTAGAGAGCTTACCTCCCGGCTGGCGCTTCTGCTGACACTGTGTCACCGTGCCGTGTCGCCATTCTGGGCGGACTGAGACAGCGTGTGCGCGATGCCGCTGGACACATGAAGAACGGGGTGAACCCCGCGCATTGGTGCGCTGGGTTCACCCCGTTCTGCCGGGTTTGTGAGCTTCTAGTGGAAGGAATCTCCGCACGCGCAGGAACCCTGCGCATTGGGGTTGTCAATGGAGAAGCCCTGCTTGGAAATGCTGTCCTCGAAATCAACCGTGGAGCCGCTGAGGTAGGGAACGCTCATCTTGTCCACGATGACCTCGACACCGTCGAAGTCGCGGGTGTGGTCACCGTCTAGGACTCGCTCGTCGAAGTAGAGCTGGTAGATCAATCCGGAGCAACCCCCGGGCTGAACTGCCACGCGCAAGCGCAGGTCGGTGCGGCCTTCCTGGTCCAGGAGATCGCGGACCTTCTGGGCGGCGACGTCGGTCAGCAAGACCTCGTGGGTCGGCAGGTCCTGGGTGGTCTCGTTGTCGGTGGTGACGCTCATGGTGCTCGCTTTCTGTCCAACCGGGGCGGTCCGCGGAAACGAACCTTTCATTAAACTTCAAACGCCGCGGGAGCGGGAATCATTCCGCGTTGCGGCGGCCTTGTTCGGCCAGCGCCGCAAGGACGAGTGCCTCTGCCGTCACCGCGTGGAGGAAGTCTCCGATGTGCAGTGACTCGTTGGCACTGTGAGCCCGCGTGTCCGGATCCTCGATACCCGTGATCAGGATCTGGGCTTCAGGGTACGCCTCCGTGAGGGTCGCCGTAAACGGGATCGACCCGCCCATACCGGATTTCACGGCGGGGCGCCCCCACGCCTGCTCGAAGGCCCACAGGGCGATCTGGGAACCGAGGGCCTGCGTGTCCGCGCGGAATGACGGGCCGGCCTCCTCCACGGAGAAGTCCACGTGCGCGCCGAACGGTGCGTTCTCCTCGATGTGCTTGCGCAGGGCCTCCCCCGCGTCCTTGGGGTTCTGCCCCGGTGCAATACGCAGGCTCAGCTTGGCCCGGACGGTCGATGCGATCGTGTTGGATGCCGTAGCCACGTCCGTCACGTCGATACCCGTGACGGACAGCGCGGGTTTGGTCCACAGGCGTGAGGCAATCGAACCCGTTCCCGCCAGCTGCACGCCGTCGAGCACGCCGGCGTCCGCGCGGAACCGGTCCTCCACATAGTCGACGTCCACGTCGTCCTCGGAAAGCAGACCCGCCACCGCAACGGCGCCGCGGTCATCGTGGAACGTCGCGATCAAGCGGGCCAGCAGCGTGGGGGCGTCCAGAACCGGGCCGCCGTAGATCCCGGAGTGCACCGAGTGGTCCAGCACGGACAACTCCACGATGCCACCCACCACACCGCGCAGGCTCGTGGTCAAGGCGGGGACTCCCACTTCCCAGTTGGCCGAGTCGGCAATCACGATCACATCCGCGGCGAGCCGCTCACGATACCGGGCGAGAAACGCCTCGAAGCCGGGCGAACCGGCCTCTTCCTCGCCCTCGATGAACACCGCCACACCCAGGGATGGTTCCTCACCCCAGTGCTCGAAGAAGGCCCGAAGTGCACCAATGTGTGCCATGACGCCCGCCTTGTCATCAGCGGCACCACGACCCCACAGCCGCCCGTCCTTCTCGACGGCCTCGAAAGGTTCCGTGTTCCACAGCTCCCGTTTCCCCGGGGGCTGAACATCGTGATGGGCGTACAGGAGGATGGTGGGAAAGCCCGCGGCCGGAGCCTTTCGAGCGACGACCGCTGGGTGCCCGGGCCGATCATCCTGGTCGACCCGCAGGATGTCCACGCTGTCGAAGGGCAGCTCGGCGAGCAGGTCCCTCACGGCCTGGGCGCTGCGCTCCAGGTCCTGGGGGTCGAAGGATTCCCAGGCAATACCGGGGATGGCCACGAGCTCGGAGAGCTCCCCCAGAAGTTGTTCTCGCGATCCGGTCACGGTCGCCCGCAACGCCTCGATGGTGTCCTGTTCCAGTGGGGTGAACTCGGTACTCATGACCCCCACACTATCGCCGGGTCACCCTCACCCGCCGGAATAAGCCACGATGCAGGTTCTGCCGAGGACTCCGCTATCCTGGATCGGTGTTTGGACGCAAGAAAGCAGATGAATCCACGGGGTCCACGGCCGTAGGCGCCTCGAGCGAGCCGGTTGAGACCGCGCCCGTCGCCGGCGGCAAGGGCCGCCCCACTCCCAGCCGTAGGGAACAGGAGGCCGCCCGCAGGCGACCCCTGGTCCCCGCCGACCGCAAGATCGCCAAGGCGGAATCCCGCCAGGTGGAGCGTGACCGCCGCGCCGTGGCCCAGGCGGGGATGGCCGCCGGTGACGAACGCTACCTCGGTCCCCGCGACCGCGGTCCTCAGCGCCGTTTTGCCCGCGACTGGATCGACTCCCGATTCAACATCGGCGAATTCGTCTTGATCTTCCTGATCCTCATGCTGTTCATCCTGTTCCTGCCCAACCAGGCCATTGGATTGACGTTCATCTGGATCATGTACGGCTACATTGCCTTGTGCGTGATTGACGCCTTCATCACCACCGCGCGCATGATGTCCGTGATGCGCCGCAAGTTCGGGGACATTCAGCGAGGCACACGCTGGTACGCCGCGATGCGCACGTTCACCATTCGACGACTTCGACTGCCCAAGCCGCAGGTTCGCCGCGGGGAACGCCCCGCGTAGGCTCCGGCCTTTTCATCTGCCACAGCAAGGGGACCCGCACCGGATCGGTGCGGGTCCCCTTGTGCATCGCGCCTCGATCCGCACTCGGGACCGACCGCTCGATCGTCAGCCACGAACGCGGCGGGCCGCCTTCTTGAGCCCTCGGTTGATTCTCGCCGCCCAGAACGGGCCTTCGTACAGGAACGCGGTGTACCCCTGCACGAGATCCGCGCCGGCATCGAGACGCTCGATCACGTCCTCGGGGGTGGTCACCCCGCCCACGGAAATCAGCGTCAGACGCTCACCCGCGTGCTGGCGCAGCATTTTGAGAACTTCCAACGAACGACGCCGCACGGGTCGCCCGGACAGCCCGCCCGCACCACACGCGGTGACCTCGTCCTCCGTGCTGCGCAGGCCCAAGCCCTCGCGAGCAATGGTCGTATTGGTGGCGACAATTCCTTCTAGTCCCACGTCCAAGGCCAGCTGAGTGACCGCCCGCACGTCTTCGTCGGCCAGGTCCGGCGCGATCTTGACCAGTAGAGGCACGTGACGCCCCGTGACGGCATCGGCTTCTTCACGCACAGCCCCGAGCAGGGGACGCAGCGAATCGAGCTCCTGCAGCTGCCGCAGCCCCGGGGTGTTGGGCGAGGACACGTTGACCACCAGGTAATCCGCGTAGGGGGCAAGGGCTCGAGTGCTCGTGACGTAGTCCCCCACCGCGCGCTCGAGGTCCACCATCTTGGTCTTACCGATGTTCACACCAACGATGGGCCGCTCGAGTCCGGTCTTGAGAGCCTGCTCCTCCAGCGATTGCAAGGTGGCGGCCACCCGCGGGGCGACCGCCGCCGCGCCGTCGTTGTTGAATCCCATCCGGTTGATCACCGCTCGGTCCTTGATCAGGCGGAACAAGCGGGGCTTGGGATTGCCGGGTTGGGCCTGACCGGTCACGGTACCGATCTCCACGTGACCGAATCCGAGATCCGTGAGCGCGTGGGTTCCCGTGGCGCCCTTGTCGAACCCCGCCGCAAGACCGAACGCCGAGGGAAAGCGAAGTCCCATGACCTCCACCGCACTGCCGGGATCGGGGCGCGTGAACCTACTCAGAACGGACCCGAGTCCGCTGCGGTGCAGCACCCTGATACCGGCGAAACCGAGCGTGTGGGCAAGTTCCGCGTCCATCCAGGAGAACGCGACTTTGAAGAACGTGGGATACAAGCGCATGATCCCAGTTTTACACACGGCATCCGTCGCGTGATTCTGCACATCAACCCGCCGTGGTGTCTGAAGTCTGTGTTGAGAGTTTCAGTTTAAGTTTCAACTGTCCTTTATGACTTTATCCACCGCGCCCCCGTAGCGTCGGTCCCGGCTCGCGTACTCCTCGACGGCGCGCCACAGTGTGCGGCGGTCCACGTCCGGCCACAGGACATCCAGGAACACAAGCTCCGCATAGGCCGATTGCCACAGCATGAAGTTGGAGATCCGCTGCTCGCCGGATGACCGCAGGAACAAATCGACGTCCGGCAAGTCCGGTTCGTCCAGATACCGCTGCACGGTGGACTCGGTAATCGCTTTCGGATCGAGGAGGCCGGACTGAACGTCCCGTCCCATGGCGGCGGCGGCGTCGGCGATTTCGGCTCTGCCGCCGTAGTTCACGCACATGGTGAGCGTCACCACGTCGTTGTCCCTGGTCTCTTCCTCGGCATGTTCGAGGCGGTTGATCACGGACTTCCACAGTTTCGGTCGACGCCCGGCCCAGCGGACACGGATGCCCCACTCCTGGAACGTGGGCAGCTGTCGCTTCATCACGTCCCCGGTGAAGTTCATGAGGAACGCAACTTCGGACGGGGATCGTTTCCAGTTCTCGGTGGAGAAAGCGTACGCGGAAACATGGGGGATGCCCAGCTCAATGGCGCCGGCCACCACATCGAGCAGGGCCCGCTCCCCCGCGCGGTGCCCCTCGTTACGCGGTAACCCGCGCTCGTTGGCCCACCGGCCGTTGCCGTCCATGACCAGGGCAACGTGTCCGGGTCTGAACTGCTCGGGAATGGCCGGGGGTGTGGCGCCACTGGGGTGCGCCGGAGGCGGAGTGAATTTGCTCACGCTCACAGTCCTTTGCTGAATCATTCGGTGCGTTCGACCAAGCTCAGGGAACGCACTGATCGTTCCATGTGCCATTGAATGTAGCTGGCAACCAGTCCTGCGGCGGCTCGCGCCGTTTTGGAGTCCGCGGCATCGATTGTTGTCCAGTCACCCGCCCACAAGCCTTGCAGCAGCACGAAGGTCGCTTCGCTCGGTGCCGCTGAGCCCGGCGGGCGACATTGCGGGCACACCGCGCCACCGAGTGCGGCGGAAAAGGATCGGTGCGGACCGGGCGCACCGCAGCGGGCGCAGTCCACGAAACTGGGGGCCCACCCCGCAATGGATACCGCTCGCAGCAGGTATGAATCCAGTGCGCGACCGGGTTCGTGCAGTCCGCGGGCCACGGCGGAGAGTGCGCCGATGAGCAGCTGATAATGTTGGTGCGCGGTGTCGTAGTCGTCCGCCGTCAGCTTTTCTGCGGTCTCGACCATGGCGGCCGCTGCCGTGTACTTGGCGTAGTCCGCACCGATTTGTTCGCCGTAGGAACGTTTGCCCAACGCCTGCGACACGATGTCCAAGGTCCGCCCCCGCACCAATTGCAGGGTGGCCACGTTGAAGGGCTCCAACCGCGCGCCGAAACGTGAGGTGGTGCGACGCACGCCCTTGGCCACCGCGCGGACCTGGCCGTGGTCCTTGGTCAGGAGAATGACAATGCGGTCCGCCTCCGCCAATTTGTAGGTGCGAAGCACCACGGCTTCATCACGGTACGAGCGAGAAGCAAAAGTTGAACCGGCCACTGGCCTAGTCTCCCACGTTCTCCTGGGTACCCGGATGGGCGTACGAAAGCGCCGACGCCGCTCGGCGGCCCCCCGTGCGGAAGGTCACCGAGCGGCGTCGGCGGCTCGAACAAGACAACGCGACCTAAGCCTGTTCCACCAACTGCGCGTCGCGGACCGCGCGGTTGATGGCCGAAATGACAGCCTTGAGCGAGGATCTAGTGGTGTTGTTGTCCATGCCCACGCCCCACAGGACACGGTCGCCCACGGCCAACTCCACGAAACTCACGGCCTGCGCATTGGCTGAGGCGGACATCGTGTGCTCGGAGTAGTCGAGCAGGCGCACATCCACGCCTTCGACGTTGAACAGCGAGATCAAGGCGTCGATCGGGCCGTTGCCGTGGGAGGTGCGGTCATGACGTTGACCGTCAACGTCCAGGCCGATCTCCAGGACAGAATTGCCCTCGTCCTCCGAGTGGGTGGACATGCTGGAGATCCGGTAGCGACCCCAACGGTGCTCGCCGCTCTCGCGGGCCGGCAGGTACTCGTCCGTGAAAATGTTCCACAGCTGCTGGCCGGTCACCTCGGAACCGGAGGTCTCCGTGTATTTCTGCACCACGCCGGAGAACTCGATCTGGGCGCGACGGGGCAGGTCCACGCCGTACTCGCTCTTGAGCAGGTACGCCACGCCACCCTTGCCGGACTGGGAATTCACGCGGATCACGGCCTCGTAGCTGCGGCCCACATCCTTGGGATCGATGGGCAGGTAGGGAACGGCCCATTCGAGTTCGTCCACGGAGATGCCCTGCTCGGAGGCGTCCTTTTCCATGAACTCGAAGCCCTTCTTGATCGCGTCCTGGTGAGAACCGGAGAACGCGGTGAAAACCAGATCACCGCCGTACGGGCTGCGCTCGGGTACGGGCAGCTGGTTGCAGAACTCCACGGTGCGGCGGATCTCGTCGATGTCGGAAAAATCGATCTGCGGGTCCACACCCTGGGTCAACATGTTCAGGCCCAGCGTCACCAGGTCCACGTTGCCGGTGCGTTCACCGTTGCCGAACAGGCAACCCTCGATACGGTCCGCGCCGGCCAGGTAACCCAGCTCCGCCGCGGCCACGCCGGTGCCGCGGTCGTTGTGGGGGTGCAGGGACATGATGATGTCGTCACGCTGGTAGAGGTGACGGCTCATCCATTCAATGGAATCCGCGTACACGTTGGGGGTTGCTTCCTCCACCGTGGCGGGCAGGTTGATGATCATTTGTCGGCCGTCACCGATCTCGAAGGTCTCGGCCACTTCATTGCAAATCCGCGCCGCGAACTCCAGCTCGGTGCCGGTGTAGGACTCGGGTGAGTACTCGTAGGTCACGTTGGTGTCCTTGAGCTGCTCTTCGTATTTCATGCACAGGCGAGCACCGGTCAGGGCGATGTCCACGATGCCGTCCATGTCCTGCTGGAACACCACCCGGCGCTGCAGCCGGGACGTGGAGTTGTACAGGTGCACGATCGCGTTGGGTGCGCCCTCGATGGCCTGGTAGGTGCGCTCGATCAAGTGTTCACGGGACTGAGTGAGAACCTGAATGGAGACGTCCTCGGGAATCCGATCCTCGTCAACCAGTTTCCGGACGAAGTCGAAATCAATTTGGGAGGCCGAGGGAAAACCCACCTCGATCTCCTTGTACCCCATGCCCACCAGCAACTCGAACATCTTGAGCTTCCGGGTGGGATCCATGGGCTCGATCAGAGCCTGATTACCGTCTCGCAGGTCCACCGCGCACCACCGGGGTGCCGTGGTGATGACCTTGTCCGGCCAGGTGCGGTCCGACATGTCGAACGGGAAATTCTGCTGGTACGGCGTGTACTTGTGCACGGGCATACCGGAGGGACGCTGCAAATTCTTCACGAAAAGCGGGCCTTTCAATGACTATGAGATAGGGCCGGCACCACGAAACTCCGCAGCGGGTAGGTCGGCCGTCCGTCAGATGGGTGAGGCCCCGCTGCGGCACATAAGCAGGAGTCGCACGTTCCCTGGCCGCATGTGATCCAACGTACCACTTGGGCGGGTCCCGTTCGGAAAATGCGCACGATCATGTCGAGGGTTACCGCCCGTGGGCGGCAGCGGGCGGCCACTCGGCGGGCGGTTCACTCCTGGCACGTGAACTGCTCGGCCGTTTGCCCCTTCAGCTCATCCGGCAGGGCACCGGAGAGATCGAGTTTCTCGCCGGACGTGAAGTCCTGGCCGATCGACACCCGCAGGCCGGACAGCTCGTTGTCGACCACCAGCTGGCTGTCCGGGACGCCGAGCAGGGCCGCGAGATCATCGGCGGCCGAGGCCCACGAGGGGTTGTAGAAAATTTGGGTTCCTGCCAGGGCCGTGCCGGTCCGGCCGCTTTCCGTCTCGGTGTATCCGGCGTCCTGGAGCAGGTCGACGATGTCTCCTCCTCGATCCGGGTCGCCGGACCGATTGTCCACGGTCACCGGCACCAGTGAAGGTTGGATCTGCGGGACCAATTCCTCATCCGCTTCTTCGGTGCCGGCCGGCAGTGGTTCGGCCGTGGGGCCCGCTGAAGCGGCCTCCGTGGTGGCTGCAGCCGAGGTGCTTGGCGACGGCGTCGCATCAGTCACCGCCCGATCCTGCTGGAGCGTGCCGAACAGTCGTTCGGCGGGCTCCTCGTCCAGGATCAGTCGGTTGGGATCTTCGGGATTGGGGACGCTGGGCACGGTCACGAACGCAATCCGTCCCAGATCGATACCGGCGAACGTCCCGGCGATACCCACCAGTGTGGGCAGGGAGGTCAGACCCTCGTCCACGTGTAGGTTCTGGGTCATGACCTCGGCGATCTTGTAGAGCTGCGGCAGGTTGGTCAACGTGCCATCGTCCTGAATCTTGCGGGTCAGCGAGGCCAAGAAGGACTGCTGTGACCGGATCCGAGACTCGTCGCCGCCGTCCCCGAATGCCGCACGAGAACGCAGGAAGGCCAGCGCCTGATCACCCTCGACCGAGGAAATACCCGCCGGGAGTTTCAGACCGGATTTCGGATCATCCACCGGGTCGTTCACGCACACCTGCACGCCACCCACGGTCGAGGACAATTCCTTGACCGCATTGAAATCCGCGAGCATGAAGTGGTCGATGTCGACACCGGCCACCTGGTTGACCGTGGCCACGGTGCATCCCGGACCACCGTTTTCAATGGCGGAGTTGATCATGTCCCGGTGGGCCGGGAACACCTCGCCCGACTCCGGATCGGTGCATTTGGGGATGTCCACCAGCAGGTCACGCGGGAAGGACACCACGGTCACGGCGTCACGGTTCTCGGTGACATGCACGAGCATCATCACGTCGGTGCGCCCGGCAGCGTCGTCCTCGTCACCGTATTCGCTGTTGCCGGAACCCTCACGAGTGTCCGAGCCCATGACCAGGATGTCCAAGGGACCCTCGCCCACAGTGGACGACCCATCCGACAGGTTGAGCGGACTGCTGTTCAAGTTGCTGCTGAGCCGCAGCGCAGCCACTCCCCCGATCCCGAGAACCGCGATGAGACCGAAGACGACCAGGGTCACGGCGATCCGGCGCGCCGAGGGCCTGTGATCACGGGAACGGTGGTGCCTGCCCGTTTGCTTCAGGTTGATGTGTTCGAACTCATGATCCTCATGGAGCGACTGCTGGTGGGTGGGAGTGTGCCGGGGCGCAGATTCACGTGACGTGTGGGTTGCACGACCGTGTGTGCTGCCTGATTCCACCGAATGTTTCTCCTGCGTCGCTACGTGATGTGGGCTTGGATCCCAGACAGGTTATGGGCTTTTTCCTAAACCCACCTGAGAACGTAAGGGTTCTCAGAAGCCCAGTCGGGACAGCTGCTTGGGGTCACGTTGCCATTCCTTGGCGACCTTCACATGCAGATCCAGGTACACCTTGGTCCCCAGGAGCGCTTCGATCTGGGTGCGGGCCTTGGTGCCGATCTCCCGCAACCGCGATCCGCCCTTGCCGATCACAATGGCCTTTTGGGAAGGCCGTTCGACGAACAGGCTCGCGTGCACGTCCAGCATGGGATTGTTCGCGGGGCGGCCTTCTCGTTCGGTGGCTTCGTCAACGACCACGGCCAGCGAGTGCGGCAGTTCGTCCCGGACACCTTCCAGGGCGGCCTCGCGGATGAGTTCGGCCATCATGGTGATTTCCGGTTCGTCCGTGAGCTCCCCGTCCGGGTACAGCGCCGGTGATTCGGGCATGAGGCTCACGAGCAGCGCCGCGAGTTCCTCGACCTGGAAGCCGTCCTTGGCGCTCACGGGAATCACGTCGCCCCATCCGGCGTCGGACCGGTCCGAACGAGGCTTTTCGTTGCCGGGGGCGACGTTCGACGACGCCGCGCGGCGGCGTCGTCGTTGCTCGCGCTGGGCCTGTTCTTCGGCCATGACCTCGCGGCCGAGTTCGGTGACCGCCACCAGCTGCTCGGCGAGCCGGTCGCGGGGCACGGAATCCGCCTTGGTGACAATGGCGACCACGGGGTTGCGTCCGGCCGCGGCGGCAACTTGCTGTGCGATGTATCGGTCACCCGGGCCGACCTTTTGATCCGCCGGGATGCACATGCCGATCACGTCCACCTCGCCCAGGGTCTCGGCCACAACGTCGTTGAGGCGCTGGCCCAACAGGGTGCGGGGGCGGTGGAGCCCGGGAGTGTCCACCAGGATGAGCTGACCATCAGCACGGTGGACGATGCCCCGAATCGTGTGGCGGGTGGTCTGGGGGCGGTTGGAGGTGATGGCGACCTTGCGCCCCACCAGGGCATTGGTCAACGTGGACTTCCCCACGTTGGGGCGGCCCACGAACACGGCGAATCCCGCGCGGAACTGCTGTTCGGGGGTGTCGTGATGAACCTCAGACATCTCCATGTCCTTTCGCAAAGCGTTGGGCGGGGTTATTTCATGGTTTCGACGGGTGCCTCGTGCCCCAGAAACTCTTCGAGCAAATCCCGCTGCAGGGTGAACATGGCTTCTCGCTCGGTGTCTTCCACGTGGTCGTGTCCGAGCAGGTGCAGCATGCCGTGCACGGTGAGCAGGCACAATTCGTCCTGCGTGCTGTGGCCGGCGGCCTCTGCCTGGCGTTGTGCCACGGGCGGGCACAGCACGATGTCTCCCAGGACACCCAGGCTCGGTTCGGTGACCGTGCCGGCGCGCAGCTCGTCCATGGGGAAGGACATCACATCGGTGGGGCCGGGCAGATCCAGCCACTGCATGTGCAACTCGGCCATTTGTTCCTCGTCGACCACCGAGATGGACAGTTCGGTGTCCGGGTGGATGTGCCAGCGCGTGAAGGCGAGGTCGGCCAACGCCGTCAGTTGCTCCGGATCCACTGCGCGGTAGGACTCGGGGAAGGTCGTTTGTTCTTCCGGGGTTTCCCACGGTGTGTCGATCGAGACGCTCATGAGGGCTCTTGGCCTGGCTCGGCCGTGGTCGAGGCGGCCGCGCGGCGCTCGTCCTTGCGGCGGCGTCTTTCGTTGCGATGCCGATTGGTGGTGTCGAACTGTTCGTAAGCGGAGACGATCTCGCCCACCAGTTCATGGCGAACCACGTCTTGGGCGGTGAGTTCACAGAACGCGATGTCGTCGATGTTCTGGAGCACGTGCTGAACCTGGCGCAGGCCCGATGACGTGCTGCCGGGGAGATCCACCTGGGTGACGTCACCGGTGACCACGATGCGCGAGCCGAAACCCAAGCGCGTGAGGAACATCTTCATTTGCTCCGGCGTAGTGTTCTGAGCCTCGTCCAGGATCACGAACGCATCATTGAGGGTGCGCCCGCGCATGTAGGCCAACGGAGCCACTTCAATGGTGCCCGCCTCCATGAGACGAGGGATGGACTCTGGGTCCATCATGTCGTGCAGCGCATCGTAGAGCGGGCGCAGGTAGGGGTCGATCTTGTCGTTGAGCGATCCCGGCAGGAAGCCCAGGCGCTCGCCGGCCTCCACCGCGGGCCGGGTGAGGATGATGCGGTTGACCTCTTTGGACTGCAGGGCTCGTACGGCCTTGGCCATGGCCAGGTAGGTCTTACCGGTGCCGGCCGGGCCCACACCGAAGACCACGGTGTGCTCGTCAATCGCGTCCACGTAATGCTTCTGGTTCACGGTCTTGGGTCGGATGGTCTTACCGCGGGTGGACAAGATACTCGTGGCCAACGCGCTGGCGGGGCGCATGCCTTCGGCGTCGCGGAGCATGCGGGTCACGCGCATCACGGTCCGTTCCGTGATGTCGGTGCCGCGCTGGGCAAGCACCACGAGCTCTTCGAGCAGGGCCGCGGCCGAACGGGTGTCCTGCACCGGCCCGTCCAAGGCCACATCCATGTCACGCACGGTGATACGCACGTTCGGATAACTCTGCTCCAGCAGGCGCAGGGTGGCGTCCGCCTGGCCCAGGGCGCGCAAAGCGGTGTCACGGTCGGGCATGTGCACCACAACACGCGTGTGGCCTTCGTGGTCTTGGGGTTGCGGTTCATCCCCGGATACATGATCAGTCATTGGGGTCCAGCCTACCGCTCGTTATGTTGCAGGTTGATAACGGTTTCACCCAGGACGCACTTCGGGGTTCATCGCCGCCCTTACCTGTGGGTATGTTGGACCACCGGTACCCGTCACGGACGCCCTCTGCCCGCAACGCGTCCGTGCAGACATTGACGACAGCTCTACCGGGATGGTGAATTCATGGACTCGAGGCATAACTATGCCCGCAGGACCGTCACCATCGCCTCGGCAGGTCTTGCCGTGACCCTGAGCCTCGCCGCGTGCGGGTCAGCTGCTGACCGCGCCACCAATGCCTCCAGCGCCGCGCCCAGAATCGCCTCCGCCCCCGTGAGCACGGACGGCGTGTACGAGGGCGTCGCCACCGAGCAGGCACCCGTGTACTGGGCCGGGACCGATGAGCAGTCGCACTACCTGTTCCGTGAATTCCGCACCGCGCCCGCCGCGGACACCGCGGACCCCGTCGCGGAAGCGGTTGTCATGATGACCAGCCTTGAACCCTTGGACCCGGATTACCGGTCCCTGTGGTCGGCCGTGGAGTCCGTGGGCACATCCGTTTCACCCGACGGCACAATCACCGTTGATCTCCCCGTCACCGCGTTCGCCGGTCAGCTCCCCGCCGACGACGCCGAGCTGGCCCTCCAACAACTGGTGTACACCGTGTCCGCAGCCGCCGTCACCGCGGGGCTGCTTGACGCGGCCACCGCCAAGGAAGTCCGGATTCTGGTGGACGGCCAGCCCGATTACAAGGCCTTCGGCTCGGTGGACCTGCAGGATCCCATCTCCCGTGACGCGTCCATGGCCGCCCCGGTGTGGCTGATCGATCCGCAAACGGGAACCGAGTCCGGCTCGCCCCTGACCCTGTTCGGTCGAGTACTTCCGGAAATCGCATCCGCCACGTGGGAAGTGATCCCCGCTGACGGTGATGAGGCCGTGCAGTCCGGTGAGATCGGCGAGCCAACCGAAACTCCCGCTTCCTCAGCGGGTACGGAATTCAAGATACCCGTGGACCTGCCCGCCGGTGACTACACGGTCCGCGTGACCGGCAGCCCCAAGGACGAGGAGCAGGTCTCCGACGACCATACGGTCACCATCGTGGCCGACTAAGCCGACAGTCAACTCCACCGGCCGGTCAAGGCACACAACGCCGCAAGAGCCGCGGGCCCCGCGGTCGAGGCACGCATCACCTCGCGGCCCAGTTTCAGAGCGTGTGCGCCCGCCGCGGTGAAGTGTTCACGTTCGTGCTCACTGATGCCACCCTCGGGCCCCACGATCAACCCAATGGATGTCGCGGCGGTGAGTTCCTCGGCTCGCAGGGCGCCCCAGGAGGTCTCCGCCGACTCGTGCAATACGAACCAGCGCGTCTCGGGAGTGCTCCGGATCAGGGCGGTCAGGCCGGTGGAGTTCACGTGGTCTCCGAGCTCGGGCCAGCGGGCACGCCGGGACTGCTTGGCCGCGGCGGCCACCGTGGACTCCCATTTACCCAGCATCTTGGCGGCCCGCTCGGCCTTGAGTCGCACAATGCTGCGATCCGCCTGCCACGGAATCACCCGGTCCACACCGAGCTCCGTGGCGCTTTCGGCCGCTTGGAGATCCCGGTCTGCCTTGGCCAGGGCCTGGACCAGGATGAATTCGGTGTCCGGCGCCGGTTCGTGCGCCACTGCGGCCACCCGCACCGTCATCGCATCCTTCTCACCGCGCAGGAATTCACAGGCCGCACGGGTTCCGTGACCGTCCACGAGTTCCAGGGTCTGCCCGGCCCGCAATCTGCGCACGGTCACGGCATGGCGGGCCTCGGCGCCGGTGAGGTCGAAGTCCGCACCGGCGGTTGCCGCGCTCAGTTCACCGCGGTCGACAAAGAAGACCGGGTCCGTCACAGATCGTTGAACCGGTCCTTGAGCCGGGAGAAGAAACCGCCGGAGGACGGAGCGTTCACGGTGGTGGCGTCCGAACGACGCTCGCTGCGCAGTTGCGCCAATTGTTCGAGCAACTCGCGCTGTTCGGAATTGAGATCCTGAGGGGTGTCCACCTCGATGTGCACCTGCAGATCACCGCGGCCTTTACCGCGCAGGTGTGTGACACCCAAGTCATCGAGGGTCACGGTGGCACCCGATTGGGTGCCCGCTGCGACGTCGACGTCGCGGGCGCCGTCGAACGTGTCCAGCTGGACCGTGGTGCCCAACGCGGCCGAGGTCATGGGAATGCGGATGCGCGCGTGCAGGTCGTCGCCTTCGCGGTGGAAAGTGGGGTCTGGGTCGACCTTGAGTTCCACGTAGAGGTCGCCGTTGGGTCCCCCGGCGGTGCCGGCTTCGCCCTGACCCGACAGCCGGATCCGGTTACCGGACTGGATTCCCGCGGGGATCTTGATCGTCAGCGGACGACGATCGCGCACGCGCCCCTCGCCGTAGCACTCGTGGCAGGGGTTCTCGATCACGGTGCCGAATCCGTTACAGGTGGCGCACGGCGCCTGGGTGGTGACCACGCCCAGGATGGACTGCTTCTGGTACTGCATGTGTCCGGAACCTCGGCACATGGAACAGGTGGTGGGGCTGGAGCCCGGTTGGCAGCACGAGCCCTGACAGGTGGGGCAGACGACCGCGGTGTCCACGGTGATGTCCTTTTCCACACCGAACACGGCGTCCTTGAGGGACACGCGCACGTTGATGAGCGCGTCCTGGCCCTGCCGGGTTCGCGATTGGGGGCCGCGCTGGCCCGCGGCGCCCGCGCCCTGGAAGAACGTTTCGAAGATGTCCGCGAACCCGAAGCCGGAGCCGGGGAAGCCCCCGCCGAAGCCGGTGTCGGTTCCGTTCTCGTTTCCGGTGGCGTCGTACACGCGGCGCTTCTCGGGGTCCGCCAGGACGTCGTTCGCGTGGGAGACGCGCTTGAACTCTTCGGCGGCGTCCGGGGAGGGATTCACGTCCGGGTGCAGTTTACGGGCCTTCTTGCGGTAGGCGCGCTTGATCTCTTCCGGGCTGGCATCCCGGGTCACGCCCAGGGTTTCGTAGTGATCGCTCACGATGGAATCGATTCTTCTTTCGTCAGTGTGTAGTACTCAACGCGAATGGGGAACGCTGCCACGGTGGGCGCGGCTACTCCCCCAGCGTGTGGGACAAATAGCGGGCCACGGCTCGCACCGCGGCCATGGTGGAGGGGTAGTCCATGCGGGTGGGGCCGACCACTCCCAGTTTGGACACGGATTGCGGGCCGTAGCCGGTGGCCACCACGGACGTTTCCGCCAGCGGGTCATCGGTGCTGTCCGAGCCGATGCGTACGGCCACACCGCGGGCGTCCTGTTGCATCTCTGACAACAATCGCAGCATGACCACTTGTTCCTCAAGTGCTTCGAGGACTGGTCCGATACTGAGAGCAAAATCACCACTGAAGCGGGCCAGGTTGGCCGTGCCGGCCATGACCAGCCTGTGGTCCTCCGACGACGCCGCCAAAGCACCGAGTGCCTCCGCCACCACGGTGCCCGCCTCGACCAGTTCCGCGGGCAGGCGTTGGGCCGTCCCGGAGGCGGCTGCCTGGACGTCCCGCAGTGACCGTCCGACCACTCCCGCCAGTACCCGCGCCCGCAACTCCATGAGCTCGTGCTCGAGTAGCGCGCGGTGCAAGTCCACGACCCGCTGCAGCACCCTGCCGGAGGTGGGGATGAACACCACGAGCAACGAGGTACCACCCACGTCCACGAGTTCCACGTGGCGCACGGTGGTTCCCGACGCCGCGGGGTATTGAATGAGTGCCACCTGGTGGGTCAGCTGCGCCAGAAAGCGCACGGTCCGTTCCATGGCGTCGTCAAGGTCGCTGGCACCGTCCAGGAAGGACTGGATCGCCCGTTTCTGGGGCGATGACAACGGCCGGAGGGAGGCAATCTGGTCCACGAAGGTCCGGTACCCCTTGTCCGTGGGAATGCGGCCCGAGCTGGTGTGCGGGGCCACGATCAGGCCCTCTTCTTCCAAGGCGGCCATGTCATTGCGGACCGTGGCCGAGGAAACGCTCAACTGATGCCGTTCCACGAGCGCTTTGGATCCCACGGGCTCTCGTGAATGGACGTAGTCCTCCACGATCGCCCGCAAAATTTCGGCTCTGCGCGGTTGGCTCACTCGCTTCACCTCCCCGGCATGGACGGAATTCGGACATGAATCAGGACAGTGACTGTTCCTGGCACTCAACGGATGACAGTGCTAATTGTTTTCAGTGTACCTCCGAGGCGCCAACGCGCCATTTGGTACGCTCGCGGCTGATCATCCATCCCACACGTGAGGACAGCGCATCGTGAGAGCATCCGGTTGGAACTGGGGCCCGCAGGACCTGAGTAGTGCCTCGGTTGCGCGCACCGGCCCCGTGGCGCGAAACACCGCGTTGGAACCGGGCATGGTCCTGGAGGATGCGCAGACCGGTTGGGTGGGTGCCGCGGTCAGCCTGGAAACCATTGGCGGCATGCGCGTGGTGGGTTTGGAGGACCGGCGCGGCAAGATCAAGACCTTCCCGCTGGGCCCGGGTTTCCTGCTGGACGGAGAACCGATCAACCTGGGCCCGCCCGCGCGCAAGACCGGTCCTCGGAAGCCCGCCCGCACCCGATCCGGCTCCGTGGCCGTTGAGGGTTTGCGTGCACGTGTGGCCAAGGAGTCCCGCATCTGGGTGGAGGGCTATCACGACGCCGAACTGGTCGCCAAGGTCTGGGGGCATGACCTGGCTGTGGAGGGCATCGTGGTGGAACCGCTCCATGGAATCGACGACCTGCCGACCGCGGTCCGCGACTTCAACCCCGGCCCCGAGCGGCGCCTGGGCGTTCTGGTGGACCATCTGGTCACAGGCTCCAAGGAATCCAAGATCGCCGCGAACGCGCTGCGCGTACCCGGTGCGCGGGACAATGTGCTGGTGCTGGGCCATCCGTACGTGGATATTTGGCAGGCCGTGAAGCCGTCGGTCCTGGGGTTGGCCGAGTGGCCGGTGATACCACGCGGAATCGACTGGAAAACCGGCATGGCCAAGGCACTGGGTCTGCCCCACAAGACTCCCGCGGACATCGGTCAGGCCTGGCAGGCGATCCTGGCCCGGGTGGATTCCTATGCGGATCTGGAACCGTCGCTGTTGGGACGGGTCGAGGAACTCATCGACTTTCTGACGGCCCCCCGGTAACGAGGCCACCGCTGCGGATTCGCGGGGCCACAGGTCCGCGGATCCTGGTGGTGCGACTAACACCGGCGTCTCAGCGTGGGGCCAGTATCGAGACCTTAGAATGAATCGAAGATTTCCGGCGCAGTGATACTTGGCACTACGGGCTCGTGGCCCCGAAAAGAGATATGTAGTGGTTGATCAACCCCCCTCCCGATCCGGTTCGCGACCGGTCCCCGCAGACAGCCCCCCGTTCGAACGCGTTCCCGCTCGGGCCGAGCCCTTAGACATCTCCCAGGACAAGCAGTTCGCCACCCTCGCGCACCTGGGCGGTGTGGTCGGGGCACTACCCAGCTATGTGATTCACCGCACCCTGGGCGAGCGCGGGCCGTTCACCCGACAGGAGTCCCGGGAAGCGCTCAACTTCTCCCTGTTGCCCACCGTGATCATCCTGGTGGGCATCGGACTGTCATTGATTCCCGCGGTCGGTTGGATCTTTGCCCTGATTGCCTCCCTCACCTGGGTGGTCCTGGCCGCGCAATCGGTGATCGCGGGGATCAAGGTCAACCAGGGTGAGCCCTACCAGTACCGCGGCAACACCCACATGTTCGACAGACTGCAGGCCGACCGCGCAGCCAGGCCCTGAAGGGCTCCTTAGATACGACGCCGCCGCGTCCGGGGTGATCCTGGCGCGGCGGCTTCCGTCCGTCTCCCGTCCCAGGCCGTAACGCTCACCAGTTGAGAAGGCGACGTGTGACGGCGTCGGCCATGAGACGACCCTGGTCGGTGAGGATCACGTGCCCGCCGACAGCGGCGTGGCCGTCCACCCAGCCGTCGGCAATGAGCCCGGCCACGGCGGTGCGCCCCTCGGGGCGCAGGCTCGACGTCTCCAGTCCCTCCCGGACGCGGATGCCCAGCATCACGTGCTCGAGGTACTGGGTGTCCCGGTCCAGGCTCTCGCGACCCACGGCCGGTGATAGACCCTCACGGATCTTGTTCGTGTAGGGCAACGGATGCTTGATGTTCCACCAGCGAACACCGTCCATGTGGGAGTGGGCGCCCGGGCCGATCCCCCACCAATCCTGATTGCGCCAATAGGCAATGTTGTGTGCGCTGCGGTTTTGTTCGGCGCTGCGGCCCTCGCCCGCGCGGGACCAGTTGGAGACCTCGTACCAGTCGAACCCGGCCTCGCGCAGCAGACCGTCGGCCAGGATGTATTTCTCGGCCTGATCATCGGGATCCACCTCCGGAACCTCGCCGCGTCGGATCTGGGCGGCGAGCTTGGTGCCGTCCTCGATGATCAGCGAATACGCGGAGAGGTGATCGGGCCCCAGGTCCAGGGCGGTTTCCACGGAACGCCGCCAATCGGGCAGGGACTCCCCCGGTGTGCCGTAAATCAGATCGACACTGGCCGACAGCCCCGCCTTCCGGGCACCGGCCACCGCGAGAGGCACATTGGCCGGGGTGTGGGTACGCTCCAGCACCGTGAGCACGTGGGGTACGGCGGATTGCATGCCGAAGGACACGCGGTTCACGCCCGCCTCGGCCAGGACCTCGAACGTGCGGTCCGTCACCGAGTCAGGGTTGGCCTCCACCGTGATTTCCGCGTCCGGGGCCAACCCGAAACTCTCGCGTGCCTGCCTCAGAACAGCCGCGAGATTCTCGGCCGGGAGCAGCGTGGGTGTGCCACCGCCGAAGAACACGCTGTGCAGCGGACGCGGTGGCGCCCCGGCGGCGTCGAGAACGGCACGACCGAAGCGGACCTCCGCGGCGGCGTCGTGATGGTAATCCTCACGGGACACGTCCGGGCCCAGCTGGGACATCGTGTACGTGTTGAAGTCGCAGTAGCCGCAGCGCACCGCGCAGAACGGGACGTGCACGTACAGGCTCAACGTGCGTTCGTGCGCCCGGGCCACCGCGCTCGGGGGTAGGGACCCGTCCGCGGGAGCCGGGTCCCCTTCGGGCTGGGCGGGCATTACTTCTTTTTGTCCTTGCCCGGCTCTTCGTCGGAGGACAGCGCGGCCACGAAGGCCTCCTGGGGAACCTCCACGCGGCCCACCATCTTCATGCGCTTCTTGCCTTCCTTCTGCTTCTCGAGCAGCTTGCGCTTACGGGAGATGTCGCCGCCGTAGCACTTGGACAGCACGTCCTTGCGGATCGCGCGAATGTTCTCGCGGGCAATGACGCGCGAACCGATGGCCGCCTGAATGGGCACCTCGTACTGCTGGCGCGGAATCAGGTTCTTGAGCTTGCCGGTCATCACCACGCCGTACGAGTAGGCCTTGTCCTTGTGGGTGATGGCGCTGAATGCGTCCACTTGCTCGCCCTGCAGCAGGATGTCCACCTTGACCAGGTCGGCGGCCTGTTCGCCGTCCGCCTTCCAGTCCAGGGACGCGTAACCGCGGGTCTTGGACTTGAGCAGATCGAAAAAGTCGAACACGATTTCCGCGAGCGGCAGGCGGTAGCGCAGCTCCACTCGGTCCTCCGAGAGGTAATCCATGCCCTTCATTTCACCGCGCTTGGACTGGCACAGCTCCATCACGGCGCCAATGAACTCGGAGGGCACCAGCACGGTGGCCGAGACCATGGGCTCACGGATCTCGTTGATGCGACCCTCGGGGAACTCGGACGGGTTGGTCACCTCGGTTTCCGAGTTGTCCTCGAGCGTCACGTTGTAGGACACCGAGGGCGCGGTGGAGATCAGGTCCAGGTTGAACTCTCGTTCCAACCGGTCGCGGGTGATTTCCAAGTGCAGCAGACCCAGGAAGCCGCAGCGGAAACCGAATCCCAGTGCGGTGGAGGTTTCGGGTTCGTAGACCAGGGCGGCGTCGTTGAGTTGGAGCTTCTCCAGTGCGTCACGCAGCACGGGGTAGTCCGAGCCCTCGACCGGGAACAGGCCGGAGAAGACCATGGGCTTGGGGTCCTCGTAACCGCCCAGCGATTCCTCCGCCGGTTTGATGTGCGAGGTGACCGTATCGCCCACGCGGGACTGGCGGACGTCCTTCACACCGGTGATCAGGTAACCGACCTCGCCCACGCTCAAGCCGTTGGACGGGGTGGGTTCGGGGGAAATCACGCCGATCTCCAGCATTTCGTGGGCCGCGCCCGTGGACATCATGCGGATGCGTTCGCGCGGCTTGAGGGTGCCGTCCACCACGCGCACGTACGTGACCACGCCGCGGTAGGTGTCGTACACGGAGTCGAAAATCATGGCCCGTGAGGGGGCATCCTCGACGCCCTGCGGCGGCGGAACGTCCCGCACGATCCTGTCCAGCAGGGCTTCCACGCCCACACCGGTCTTGCCGGATACCCGCAGCACCTCGTCCGGTTCCACACCGATCAGGTTCGCCAGTTCTTCCGCGTACTTGTCCGGCTGGGCCGCGGGCAGGTCGATCTTGTTGAGCACGGGAATGATCGTGAGGTCGTTCTCGAGCGCCAGGTAGAGGTTGGCCAGCGTCTGGGCTTCGATGCCCTGAGCGGCGTCCACCAGCAAGAGGGTGGCTTCGCACGCGGCCAAGGAACGGGACACCTCGTACGTGAAGTCCACGTGCCCCGGGGTGTCGATCATGTTCAAGGCGTAATCGGTGCCGTCCACGTTCCACGGCATGCGCACGGCCTGAGACTTAATAGTGATACCGCGTTCGCGTTCAATGTCCATGCGGTCCAGGTACTGGGCCTTCATTTGCCGCGGGGTCACCACCCCGGTGGCCTGCAGCATGCGGTCGGCCAGCGTGGACTTACCGTGGTCGATGTGGGCGATGATGCAGAAATTTCTGAGCACCGAGGGGTCGGTCGAGGCGGGTGCCGGTGGGTTGACGGCCAACGGTGACACAGGCGGTCCTTTCGTTCTCAGGATGACTCCCCAGTTTCCCACGTTCCGTGCGGATGGGCGAACCGGGCATCCCCGGCTCACACGGGGCGGGTCGCGGGCCGCAAGTAGACTCGGGGGCATGCCAGATTTCATGCGCCTCGCGCGCCAGGGCCTTCGCGCCTACCGCATGTACAAACGAGTGTCCGGTTCCATGCAGCACAACCGCGGCCAGGGCTCGCGCCCGGACATGGACCAGCGTTCGGCACCGCGGCAAGACCGGTATGAGCCGCAGGGCCAGTACGAGCCGCGCGGCCAGTACTCGGCGCCCACCTCGCAGCCCTCCTCCGGTGGTGGGCTGTCCAAGCCCTACCTCGGTGACTGGACCGGCCCCGTGAATCCGCAGTACAACCCTCATCCGGACGGTCGCCCGGATCCCGGTGAGGTGGTCTGGACCTGGGTGCCGTTCCAGGAGGACCACACCCAGGGCAAGGACCGCCCGGTGTTGATCGTGGACCGCGCCGGCGACTATTTGTTGTGCCTCATGCTCACGTCCAAGGACCACGACCATGCCTCCTACAACGACCCGAACTTCGTGGACGTCGGAACCGGCACGTGGGATCGCCAGGGCCGGCCGTCGGAAGCGCGCCTCAACAGAGTGATTCCCGTGCTGGCCGCCGATGTCCGCCGCGAAGGCGCCGTTCTGGACCGCCGTCGCTTTGACGACGTGGCCCGAGAACTCGGGAACCGACGCTGACCACGTTGATCTGATAAGCTTTGTCGCTGTGTGTCCGCGCTGGTCGTCGGGCACAGCGGATGGTTGCCACCGAGCATCCCCACTCTCACACTCAGTCGATGATCATCCGTGAGCCCTCACTGACCGAAATTCCGTGAACAGTTTTAGGAGTTATACGTGGCCAACATCAAGTCGCAGAAAAAGCGCAACCTCACCAACGAGAAGGCTCGCCTGCGCAACAACGCTTACAAGTCCGAGCTGAAGACCCTGATCCGCAAGGTCAACGACTCCATTGGTACGTCCGACAAGGACGCCGCCGAGTCGAACCTGCGCATCGTGTCCCGCAAGCTGGACAAGGCCGTATCCAAGGGTGTGCTGCACAAGAACACCGCGGCCAACAAGAAGTCCGGTCTGGCCAAGAAGGTCTCCAAGATCTGAGTCCGCCTCGGCTGACAGCTTGAGAGCCCGGTACCCACGAGGTACCGGGCTCTTGCCGTACCCGCGGTTAGTGACGAACCCATAGGTCAGCGGGCCCGCGCGCGCCGAACGGGCGGACTACCGGCCGCACGCCGGCCCGAGCTCAGTGCCTACCGTGCGTGGCGATAACGGTAATGGCGCGTTCCACCGCGTAGTACGGGGTGCGGGACTCCCCCTTGACCTGCGCGTCCGCGTGCGCAATGGCCTTGAGCGCCTCGCTCACGTGCCCCGGGGTGAAACGGCGTGCCTCGTTCTGGGCGCGCTCCACCTGCCACGGTGCCGCGCCGACGTCTCGCGCAACACTTCCCGAGCTCCCTCGGGACCCTGCAACAAGCGCGATGAGTCGCAGCTTGGCGCCCAGCGCCGCGACCATGGGCACCGGGTCCACACCCACGTCAACGGCCTGGCGCCAGAGCTTGAGGGCCTGATCGGCGTTACCGGCCACGGCGGCATCTGCCACCCGGAACGCCGTGACCTCGACCCGTCCGCCGTAGTACTTCTCCACCAGGTCGTGATCGACGGTGGTGGGTCCGTCGGAGATCAGCTGGGCGCATGCCGCGGCCAGTTCCGCGGTGCTGGTGCCCACCGCGGCGGCCAGGGCGCGGGCGGCGTCGGGCTCGATGCGTTTTCCGTGCTGCTTGAACTCGGCCAGAATGAACGCGGACTTGTCCCGGTCCGATTTCGGGGGCGCACAATCCACCACGAGAGCCGTCTCTTTGAGGGCATCCAGCAGCTTCTTGCCGCGGTTGCCGCCGCCGTGTTCCCACAGCACCGTGACCTCCGGGTCCGGTGACTTCACGTACGCGAGGGCATCCGTCAGGAGGTTCTCGTTCATGCTCGACAAGTCGGTGACGCACACGAGCTTGGGCTCATCGAACAACGAGGGGCTGGTGACCACGGCCAGCTGTCCCGGGGCGTAGTCCGCCGCGGACATGAGGGTGACCTCGCACGTACCCTGGTGCTCGCGAATCTGGTCGCGTAACGACTCGCGGACCCGCTGGATCAGGTATTCATCCGATCCGGTGGCCAGGACGAGCGGCTGGGGTGCGGCCTCCCGCCAGGAGGTGCCCGAGTTCGACGGCGCTGGTCGGCGCGCGGCTGCCATGGGTCCTCCTCAGCGCGGGATGAGCCCACGCGGTTGTCAGCGGTGTTTGATGGTCTGGCTGATCATGTTAGTCGGAGGGACCGACAAGCTGCTGCCCGGTGCCGGCGTTGTGGACGCGGCCCCTGTTTCGTGGGCCGCTGTCCGGGGTCCCTTGACCGGCGAGGATGAGTCACCGTGTGGAGACGGAGATGCGCGAGCCGTCCTTACGGATCCACAGTGAACCATTCTGATCGGTTCGGGCCACCGCGGCTCCACCGTCCTGGAGCGCCTGTGTGATGACCGGGTGCGGATGCCCGTACGTGTTGTCCTCACCCACCGAGATGACCGCGAGCGCCGGGTCCGCCGCCCGGATGAGTGTGGTTCCGCCGTTGCGGGCGCCGTGGTGGGAGACCTTGAGGATGTCGGTTGTGAGTGCACCGGCGTCCGGTTGGCCGCGGATGAGCCGGTTGGCGCCGTCCTCCTCGAGGTCACCCGCCGAGAGCCACGTGGTGGTTCCGTGCTCTGCCCGAACGGTGATGCGCAGTGCCAGGGATGCGTTGTTCTCGTCCTCGGAGCTCGGGGCGGATGGCCCTGGTGTACGTGCCGCGGAGGGTGGTTCGGGTCCCAGGACCGTCACCGTGGTGGAGCCCAGGTCCAGGGTGTCCCCGGGGCGGGGTATGTGGGCGCGGTCGGCAAAGTTCTGGGCCGATTCCGGTAGGTCACCGGTCGCGGAGGAATACCACACTCGGTCCACGGGGATGTCCCCGGTCAGTGCGTCCAGGCCGGCCGTGTGGTCCGCGTGGTCGTGACTGAGGATCACGGCATCCAGGTGCTGGATCTCGGCCTGATGGAGGCAGGTACTCAGGGCGCGCGGGTCCGGGCCGGCATCCACCAGTACGGCGCTGTGTTGGCCGGTCCGGTGCAGGACGGCGTCTCCCTGGCCCACGTCGCAGACCACCGAGTCCCAGTCCGGTGCCGGGCGCAGCCACCAGATGAGCCCGTGGATGAGCAGCACCAGGGTGGTGACGGCCGCGAGGATCGCGAGCGCGCGGCGTCGGCGGCGGCGTTGTGCTGCGAGCTGCCGCCACACGGGATCGGCAACGGGAACCGGGGCGGGCGTTGCGAGCACGGACCCGTGTGTATCGGTGGGTCGCTGACACCGGGCGTCCACCCAGTGCAAGGCTGCGCCGGCGGACCCGCTGATGGCCGTGAGTAGGACAATGCCCCAGACTCCCGGTGGCCACGGTGCGAGTGCGCCCGGCAGGCCCGCGAAGGAGGTGGCGATCCAGGCCACACCGCGCGCCGGTACGGCGGCCACGGTGAGGGGCAGCTGGGCTGCGCGCTCCCACGCGCCGGTGACCGGTTCGGCGTCGAGGCCGGGAATCAGGAGAAGCGCGGGCATCAGGACCTTGGGGAGGATCAGGACGCAGACGGTGATGAGCCCGGCCACGGTGGCGACGGGCACCAGCAGCGTGGCCGCCATGTTGGCCGGAAGGGAGTAGGTGGGCAGCGCCGGATTGAGCAGCAGGAGCACGGGTCCGCACCACAGCTGAGCCACGAACGGGATGGCGATGCACAGCGCGACCGGCACCGGCAACTTCAGCGCCAACACACGGGCGACGGCGCGACCGCTCACCACGATCCCCGCGGTCGCCAAGACCGACAGGATGAACCCGAAGTCAATGGCCAGCCCCGGTGAGACCAGCACTAGGCCGATCAATGCGGCGCTCAACGCGTTGAGGCTCACCCCGTTGCGGCCATTGAGCATGCTCAGTGCGCCCAGCGCGCCCATTACGGAGGCACGCAGCACGGACGGGTCCGGGCCCACGAGCAGCACAAAGCTTCCCAGCGCCGCGAGCCCCACCACCAGGCATACCCGACGCCCCGCCCCCATGGACAGCGCCGCGTACCCGGTGAGGGTCATCACGAGGGCGCAATTGGAGCCGGACACCGCCGTGAGGTGCGTGAGCCCGGTGGTGCGCAGGTCCTCGCTCAGCGATGCGGAGATCTGCGAGGTGTCCCCGACCGTCATGCCCGGCACCAGGCCGGCCGCGGCCGCCCCGTGGGAGAGACTCAGCCGCGCGAGGTCGGTGCGGGCTCCCGCCAGCAATCCCGGCGTCCGTTCCGTTTCTCCGGCGCTCTGCCCCACCACGGGCGCCGACGACGCTCGGGCGGTCAATCGGGCGGGGGTCGCCGTGTCCGTGAGGGTCAGGGTCGCGGTGAGGGCCTCACCGTCAGCCAGCTCTCCCCATTGCGGGTGCGTGGCGAACACGGTGATCTCGGTGCGCTCAGTGTGCCGGCCGATCCGCTGCGTCTGCAGCGAAACCACCGTGCCCTCACCCGTTTCACCGTGATGCGCGAAGGACCGGCTCGAGTACGCGGTGGGCTCGCCCGTCACCGTGGCTGACACGCGGATCGTGGCACCCGGCGGATGCTCGGTCAGTGTGGACCGCGCGGGTTGGGTGGCGTTCCACGCGGTCAACACCGCGGCGGCGGCGCACAGGGACGTGACCGCGAGCGCACCGGCGATCTCGGCGCGGCGCCGGCGACGCGAGTGCCCGGGCACAGGAGCGGTGTGTCGACCATGACGGGATTCCAGTAGGACCAGGGTTGTGCCGGTGGCACCCACGCACGCCAGGCCGGTCCACACCGCGGGAATCACCCCGGCGGTCAAGAAGATGACGGCGCACAGCCATACCGTGAGCGCCGATGGGACCAGGCGCAGGTCCCACTGACGGTTCATACCGTGACCAGGGGCAACAGCGCGTCGAGCATGGTCGGGCCGATCCCGCTCACATCATCAAGTTGTTCGGGCGCGGTGAACGGCCCGTGCTCGGTGCGGAAGTCGACAATGCGTTGGGCGAGGACCGGACCCACGCGCGGGAGTTCCTCGAGGTCGGCCGCGGTGGCGGTGTTGAGATTGATCAGCACACCCGAGGCTGCTGCGCCCGGGCCGCGATCGTCTCCCGGTTCGCTCCCGCCCGATGCGGAACCTGCGGTCGTGGGGGCGCCCTGTCCGGCGTGCGGCCCCTGCGCCGTACCCGCACTCTCGCCCGCGGCCGCTGCCTCCGCCGCGCTCGCCTCGTTGGGGATCAGTACCTGTTGACCGTCGGTGAGCGGTTGGGCCAGGTTGATGCGTTCGGTGACGGCGGCGTCCGTGAGTCCGCCCGCGGCTTCCACGGCGTCAATGACACGCGCGCCCGGGGACAATTGCACCACGGCCGGTTTCTTCACCTCCCCGACCACGTGCACGGTTAGCCCGGCGGACGAGTCCCCGGTAGGTACGGTGGTCGGGGCGGCGTCAGCACCCGGAACCGAACCGGACGCGCCCGCCGGTGCTGACGCGGCGCCGGAGGCGTGACCCGCATCCGTCGCGGACCCCGACGCCTCCGCCTCCGCCACGACGGTCGACTCAGGGTCCGAACCACCCGGCAGCAGGGACAGGGCAGAGATCCCGCACACCGCCAGCAGCACGACGATCACCACGATGACCGCCGGGCGGGTGAAGAACGTACGGACCGCCACGGGGTGACGATGCTGCGGGCCGTCGTGTTCGCCGACCTCGTCTCCGGCGGTGACACCGCCGTCCGGATCCGCCGGTTCCCCAGCGCGCTCGGCCACGCCCTCCAACAAGGCCGACAACCGCTCCGTGGCCTGGTGATCCCGCAGTCGGGCCCGTCCCCGATAATTGACCCCGCTCATGGGCACCAGCCAATCCGGTCAACCGGACCCGATGAAGCCTCGGGTCACGGCCTGGGGATCACGGAGCCGGACAGGGCCTCAGGGCTCCACCGGTGCAGCCCGATGACCGTGCGCAATGGGCCGGCCAGTGGGGCCCTCCACGATCGCGGCCTTGGTCCCCAATCCAACGTGCGCACTCAGCACCGCGGGAAGTTCACACACCACCAGCTGCGCATCGGGGCGGTACCGGTCCAGCAGCGTCTCCCCGATCTCACGAGCCCCGTGCGGATCGGAGACGTGATGGATACCCAGCACCGGGGCCTGCACCTCGGCATGCGAGAGCGCCTCACCCGCGAGTGTCATGAACCGGCCCCGCGCCTTGAGCTGCGACACCGGCCGTTCCACGGTCACGATCTTGCCCTCGTGCAAGGACAGCAGCGGTTTGATCTGCAGCATGGTCCCGAGCATTGCGGACGTCGGGTTGATCCGCCCACCCCGGCGCAGGGTCTCCAGGGAGTTGACCTGGATCAGCACCTGAGCATCGGCCGAGGCGGCGGAGGCGGCCGCGGCGACGTCGTCGATCCCCCGCCCCGCCAACGCCGCCCGGACCGCCGCGCGCACCCCCAGGCCCTGCCCCAGCCCGGCGCTGCGGGTATCCACCAGGCGGACGGGAATGTCGATGTCCTGGCGCGCGATCCGCGCCGCGCCCAGGGTGCCGGAGAGTTCCGCGGACAGGTGGACGGAAACAATGGCCTCGAAACCCGCGGCCCGGAAGGCCTCGTAAATGGTGCGCAGCTGCCCCGGGGCCGGCCGCGACGTGGTCACGGGCCGCCCTTCCGCCAGCGCGATCACCAGGGACGAGAGCATGTCCGACTCATCCTCCGTGTAGAGCTGCCCGCCGATCAACACGGGCATCTCCACGCTCGCGAACACCCCGGAGGCCTCGAACTCGGCCTGCCACGCGGGAGGAAGTGCGGCGGCGTTGTCGGTGACCACCGCGACTCTCGCGCCGGGAACGGGACAGCGCCCGTCCCCCGGCGTGACACCGGGTGACGGGCGCCGTTCGGACTCTGGGCTCATCACACCACGATATTCACAAGCTTGGGCGCGCGCACAATGACCTTGCGGACCGTGGCGTCGCCGATGTGGCGCCGCACGGTCTCGGAGGCGAGCGCCGCGGCCTCGAGGTCCGCGTCGGTGATGTCCGCGGCGACCTCCAGGCGGTCGCGGACCTTGCCCTTGATCTGGACCACGGCGGTGACCGTGTCGTCCACGAGCAGGGCCTGGTCCACCTCGGGCCACGGGGCGAGCACCACGGAATCCTCGTGGCCCAGGGCGTGCCACATGTCCTCGGCCGTGTAGGGGGCCACCAGGGACAGCAGGATGGCCACGGCTTCCACGGCCTCGCGCACGGCGGGATCACCGGCACCGGGCCCGCTGTCGATGGCCTTGCGCACCGCGTTGACCAGCTCCATGGTCCGGGCGATCACCACGTTGAACTTCCCGGAATCCAGCAGCTGCGTGGCGTCCGCAATGATTCGGTGGGTCACGCTGCGCAGCGCCGTGTCACCGGCGGCGGCATCCGCGTCCGGGCCGGCGGTGCTGTCCTGCGCCAAACGCCAGGCGCGAGCCAGGAACTTCTGCGAACCCTGCGGGGAGACATCCGCCCAGTCCACGTCGTCCTCGGGCGGGGAGGCGAACACCATGGTCAGGCGCACCGCGTCCACGCCGAACGCGTCCAGCTGCTCGCCCAGGTCCACGCCGTTGCCCAGTGACTTGGACATCGCCTTGCCGCCGTTGAGCACCTGGCCCTGGTTGAGCAGCGCCTTGAACGGTTCCTGGAAACCGATCAGGCCGAAGTCGTAGAGCGCCTTGGTGAAGAACCGGCTGTAGAGCAGGTGCAGAATCGCGTGCTCCACACCGCCCACGTATTGGTCCACGGGCAGCCAGCGGTCCACCTCGTCGCGATCGAACGGGGCGTTCTCGGTGGTGGGTGAGGCGAACCGCAGGTAGTACCAGGACGAATCCACGAACGTGTCCATGGTGTCGGTGTCGCGCGTGGCGGGCCCACCGCACTCGGGGCACGTCACGTTCACCCAGTCCGACGCCGCCGCGAGCGGGGACTGTCCCTTGGGCGAGAGTTCCTCACCGCGCAGGTTCTCGGGCAGCGTCACGGGCAGCTGGTCCTCGGGCACCGGCACCTCGCCGCAGGCCTGGCAGTGAATGATGGGGATGGGAGCACCCCAGAACCGCTGGCGGGACAGCAACCAGTCGCGCAGGCGGTAATTGATGTGGCGCTCGCCGGTACCCGCCTCGCGCACCATGTCGATGGCCCGGGTAATGGCCTCAGCCTTGGGTAGGCCGTCCAGTGGGCCGGAGTTCACCAGTTGACCGTCACCGGTGGTCGCGACGCCGGACACCGCGGGGTCCTCTTCGCCGGTGTCCACCACCGCGCGCACGGGCAGGTCGAATTCACGGGCGAAATCCAGGTCTCGCTGATCGTGGGCGGGCACGGCCATGATCACACCGGTACCGTAGTCGGCCAGCACATAGTCCGCCGCCCACACGGGCAGCTTCTCGCCGTTGAGCGGGTTGAGCGCGTACCGGCCCAGGAACACACCGGTCTTGGTGCGGTCGGTGGCTTGCCGGTCGATGTCCGAGAGCGCCTTGATGTTCTCCCGGTACTCCTCCAGGGCACCACGGTGCTCGTCGTCAACGATCTCGGCGGCGATCGGGGCGTCCGCGGCCACCACGCAGAACGTGGCGCCGTAGAGGGTGTCGGGGCGGGTGGTGAACACCGTGACGGTGCGCCCGGAGGTGTCGGAGGCGTCCGCGCCCTCGGCGGGGGCGCCCTCGATCACGAAGTTCACGTGCGCGCCCTCGGAACGACCGATCCAGTTGCGCTGCATGGCCAGCACGCGCTCGGGCCAGTGACCCTCCAACTCCTTCATGTCGTCCAGGAGCCGGTCCGCGTAGTCGGTGATCTTGAAGTACCACTGGTTCAGCGACTTCTTGGTCACCGGGGTGTGGCAGCGTTCGCACAACCCGTTGACCACCTGCTCATTGGCCAGCACGGTCTGGTCCGTGGGGCACCAATTGACCGGTGAGTCCTTCCGGTAGGCCAGGTTGTGCGTGTAGAACTGCAGGAACAGCCACTGGGTCCAGCGGTAGTACTCGGGGTCCGAGGTGTGGATCTCCCGCGTCCAGTCCGCGCTGATCGCGTAGCGCTGGAACGACTTCTTCTGCGTGTCGATGTTGCGGTAGGTCCACTCCGCCGGGTGGGTGTTGCGCTTGATCGCAGCGTTCTCCGCGGGGAGGCCGAAGGAGTCCCAACCAATGGGGTGCATCACGTCGAAGCCGCGGTGCTTCCAGTAACGGGCCACCACATCACCCATGGCGAACGCCTCCGCGTGACCCATGTGCAGGTCACCGGAGGGGTAGGGGAACATGTCCAGCACGTAGCGCCGGGGTTTGGAACCGTCGTCGAGGGGCTTGTACACCTCCTGGTCGTCCCAGAACTGGGGCCAGGCGGCCTCGATCCGCTGGACGTTGTACTCGGTTCCCGTCTCCGGGGTGTTCTGCGCGCTCACGGGCCTCGCCTTCACATCACTTCATGGGGTCATCCGCCCACCGTAGCTGCCGGCACCTGGCGCTGGCATGGTGAATCCACGCGGCATGACATGGGGATCTCCCGCCAGTTTAGACCAGCGCCGCAACCGCAGCGTGCTCCCGGACCGGACGGTTACCATGGACCCGCCGCTAGCCCATGACTTGGAGGTCACCGTGGACAATCCGTACGCCGAACGCCGCAGCGTTCAACTGGACGGATACAAGGTCAGATACTGGTTCTACGACGCGGACAAGAAACGTAAACCCCTGATCGTCATGTTGCACGGCTTCCGCGGGGATCACCACGGTTTGCAACTGATCGCCACCGAACTACGTGAGAAGTACCACGTGGTGGTTCCGGACCTGCCGGGCTTCGGCCGCTCCGAACCCTTTCCGGACCGGGAACACTCGATCCCCTCCTACGTGGAGTTCGCCCAGCAGTTCATCACCGCACTGACCGACGGCGCCGTGTCCCCGGACGGCGACAACGGAATCATCGTGGCGGGTCATTCCTTCGGATCGATCATTGCCGCGCACTTCGCGGTGGATTTCCCCTCCATGGTGCGCCGGCTGGTGCTCATCAACCCCATCTCCGAACCCGCGCTGGCCGGCCAGCACAAGAAACTCACGCGGCTCACGGAGCTCTACTACGGCGTGGGTAAAGCACTGCCCCACGCACTGGGAGCCAAGATCCTCTCATCCCGGTCCGTGGTGAAACTCATGACGGACGTGATGGTCAAGTCCAAGGACCCCGAGGTCAAGAAGTACGCGTTACGGCAGCACGAGTCCTATTTCTCGACGTTTGCGAATCGGGATGTGCTCCACCAGGCCTACCAGTCCTCCATCTCCGGGACCGTGGCCGAGGTGGCCATGCAACTGAGCATGCCCACCCTGCTGATCGTGGGCGCGGAGGACGACCTGGGGTCCGTGGAATCCCAACGAACCATGGCCTCGTGGATCCGCAGCCACCGCTTGGAAATCATCGCGGACACCGGTCACCTGATCCACTACGAAGCCCCGGCCCTGGCGGCCGAGTACATCGACGACTTCCTCAGCGCCCCGGCACCCGAACCCATGGACGCCCACGACGAGTTACCGCTGGCCGACACCACCGAATCCACACCCGACCAGCTCACCGGCATGACGCCGATCATCCGCCAGGACCAGCTGGCCCGCGAACACGCCGCGCACCAGCCCCTCCGCGAGCGCCGCGGCCGCAACGACGACCGCGCCGGTGAGGATCGCCCGTGAAATTCCTGTTCGACGCCCGCTACATCCGCACCGATCACCACGACGGCATCAGCCGCTACAGCGCCGAACTCCTGCGCGCGCTCGCCGAGCTGACCCGTGATGAGCCCAGGGTCCGGTTGGCCGCGCTGATCAGCGACCCCGCCCAGCTGGAGCACGTCCCTCGGTTGCCCCACCTCACGGGCCCGGCGGTCACGTCCCCCGCCGAGGCGCTCACCTCCCTGGAACTCAACCGGTACCGCCCGGACGTGGTCTTCTCCCCCATGCAGACCATGGGTTCATGGGGCCGGCGGCACAAACTGATCCTCACCCTCCACGACCTCATTTATTACGAGCACCCCCGGCCGCCCTCGGACCTGCCACTGCCCATCCAGTGGGGGTGGCGGGCCTACCACAAGGCCTGGTGGCCGCAGCGGGTCGCGCTCAATCGCGCGGATGCCGTGGTCACCGTCTCCGAGACCTCTCGGGAGCAGATCCTGGCCCACCGCCTGACCAAACGGGAGGTGCGCGTGGTGCCCAATGCGGCGTCGTCGGCGGCGGTGCCCGACACCGAGGCGCTCGCCCGGCTCGCCACGCGCGGGAAGGACCTGCTCTACATGGGCTCGTTCCTGCCGTACAAAAATGTTGAGACCCTGCTGCGAGCGGCCGCGCGTCTGCCCGAGTACACGCTGCACGTGCTCTCCCGGATCTCCCCGGCGCGCGAGGCGCAACTGCGCGCGTCGGCCGGTACCGCCGACAACGTGGTCTTCCACCGCGGGGTCACGGAGGCCGAGTACCAAGATCTGCTGTCCTCGTGCGCCGCGCTCCTGACAGCCTCGCGCGCCGAGGGTTACGGGCTACCGCTCATTGAAGCCTTCGCGGCCGGGGCTCCCGTAGTCTGTTCGGAAACACCGATTTTTCGCGAGGTGGCCGGCGACGCCGCAGGGTACGCACCCGCCGACGACGACGCCGCATTCGCCGCGCGGGTGCGCGAGCTCACCGATCCTCAGCTTGCGCAGTCGCGGGTTGTGGCGGGTTTGGAGCGGGTACGCGCCCACACGTGGGGGGACTCCGCGCGGCGGCTCCTACATCTCGCGACCGAGCTGCAGCAACGCAGCTGACCCGGGCACGTGGTGCCCCGGAAGGACCATCATGACTCAACTGGATTCTTACACCCCGCATTCGGGTAGCTCCGCGGTGCACGTGGGCCACTACGACCTGTCCCTCGACTACGACATCGAGCCGAACACCCTGCGAGCGCGGGCCGTGCTGGAAGCCCGGGTGCTCGAGAGCTGTTCCGCGTTGTCCCTGGATCTTGCGGGGCTCACGGTGGATCGCGTCCTGGTCAATGGCCGCTCGGTCTCCTTCGAACAGGCCAAGTCCAAGCTGGTGGTGCACGCCGGGGACGGGTTCGTCGCGGGCGAGTCGCTCACGCTGGAGATCCACTACGCGGGAACTCCGTCTCCGGCCTCCGGGGCGTGGGGCGAGATCGGGTGGGAGGAACTCTCGGACGGCGTTCTGGTGGCCGGGCAGCCGGTGGGGGCGGCCACGTGGTTCCCGTGCAATGATCACCCGAGCCAGAAGGCCACCTTCCGGGTGCGAGTCCTGGTGGACTCCGACTACACCGCGATCTCCAACGGCGACCTGGTGTCGGTGGACCCCCAGGGAGCGCGCACGGAGTGGACCTGGGAGTCTCGCGAGCCGGTGGCGACGTACCTGGCCACCATGCAGATGGGTCAGTACCGGCGGGGCCCGGTTGATTCCGGGCCCTATCGCCCCTCCCGGGTTCCGTTGACGTTGGCCTGCGGCGAGCACCTGTGGTCGCAGGCGCAGCGGGTGCTGGCCAAACAGCACGCCATGATGGCCGCGTTCGAGCAGCACTTCGGGGCGTACCCGTTCGGGTCCTACGGGGTGGTTGTCACCGATGACGAGCTGGAGATCCCCCTCGAATCGCAGCCGCTGTCGATTTTCGGGTGCAATCACCTGACCGAATCGTGGGAGTCCGAACGTCTGATCGCCCATGAGTTGGCGCACCAGTGGTTCGGTAACTCGGTGACGCCGGCGTCCTGGTCGAACATCTGGCTCAATGAAGGATTCGCCCACTACGCCGAGTGGGTGTGGTCCGAGGTCTCCGGTCGCCGCTCGGCCCACGACCAAGCCGTTGAGGCGCATGCGGAGCTGGCCGATTCCAAGCAGAAAGTGGTGATCGCAGACCCCGGGCCCAAGAAAATGTTCGACGACCGTGTCTACGTGCGCGGTGCCCTGACCCTGCATGCGCTGAGGATGCACGTGGGTGAGCGGGCGTTCTTCACGATTGTGCAGCGGTGGACCGCCCAGAACCGATGCGGGAACGTGACGACGGCCCAGTTCTTGGCCCTGGCTTCCGAGGTCAGCGGGGGGCCCGTGGAGCCGGTGCTGCACGACTGGTTGTTCGAGAAGAAACTGCCGGCGCTTCCCTAAGGGTCTCAGCCCTCCCTATCGGGCGCCCAGCACCGGGTGAGATCATGGGCCCATGAGCGAACACCAGAACCCCACGCACTCCGTCGAGCTGTTGCGCACCGCCACCAACCGTTACGTTGCCCGCAATGCGGACGGCGCGGAGGTCGCCTTCGGGCGCGGAGAGGGACTGCTGTCACCGGTGGAACTGCTGTTGGCCGCCATTGCGGGCTGCTCCGCCATTGACGTGGACACCGTGACCTCTCGCAGTACCGAGCCCACCGGGTTCCGGATCGGGGCAAGCGGCCGCAAGATCACGGAGGACAGTGGTGGAAGTCGCTTGGCGGACGTGAACCTCTCGTTCCACCTGGCCTTCCCCGATGACGAGGGCGGGCGCAAGGCCGCCGGGTTGGTCGACCGGTTGGTGAGGCTCTCCCTCGACAAGTACTGCACCGTCTCACGCACGGTGGAACACGCAACCCCGGTCGAGTTCGAGACCGAGGTCCGGGTGGGCGGGGGCCCGGCTACAACAAATCGGTGATGTCGCAGCGCACGTTCACCACGGCATGTTCCCGCAGTGCGGAGGCGCGGGCCTTCTCCGCCCGTAATGCGGCGGTGACCTGCGGGGCGATCCCGAAACCGAAGAACAACAGTGCCCGGTACTGGGGTTCGTCCTCGGTCGCGAGACCCGCGAGGGTTCCCGGGTCGCCCTCGTCGGACCAGCCGCCCACGTGGTCCTTCAAGGGCGCGGGACCCACCACGTTCACCTGGGAGGGTAGGTCCAGGTCGCGGAGGGTCGCGGTGAGGGCGTCACGCGGGCCGGTGAGGGCGGCGGTGCGCACCGCGGGGGGAAGGCCCAGCTCGTGGCGCTCCTGCAATTGCCGGTAGGCATGACCCGAGGGGTCCCAGCGCACCAGCGCACCGACCGCCTGGTCATGGTCCGCGGTCACCACCACGGTCCCACCCTGGGTCGAGGACCGAACGAGCGCCGCCGCGTTGAACCAGCGACGCAGGGTTTGTTCCTCCGCGCGCAGCCACGGGCGGGCCAGCATCTCGTTGCCGTCCAACAGCAACGCCGCGGCGTAGCCGCCCTCGGCCACCGGTTCCGCCCCGGGGGTGGCCACCACCAGCGCGGGATCGGAGCCCACATCCGCTCGGACGTGTTCGGCACTCGATGAAATCACCGGCACCTGCGGGAAAGCACGGCCCAGTTCCTCCGCGGTGCGCAGCGCCCCCACTTTGCTCAACCGCAATCGTTGGAAACCACATTCCTGGCATTGCCAGCCATGGGCGTTACGACCGCACCACGTGCACACGGGGGCTTCGCGCCCCGACCGCAGTGACAGGGATCCCCCGCAGCCGCGGCACCGCGCCGGCGCGCGGCACCGTTCACACGCCACGAACGGCGCATAGCCCCGCCGGGCGACCTGGACGAGCACCGGCCCCTCCGCCAGGGCCCGCTGGGCGACCCGGTACGCCTCGTGCGGTAACCGTGCCCTGGCGGCCATGGGGTCGCGGGACACATGGAACGAGTCCGACGTCGCTTCCACCCGCGGTGAGTACGTCCGGAGGGTGGCCCGTTCGGGGCGCAGGTGCGCCGCCCAACCGGTCGAGATGAGCCGTTGGGCCTCCGGGCTCACGCTGTAACCGGTGAAGAGGGCGGCCGTGTCCTGCTGCTGAGCGCGCAACAACACCACGTCGCGCGTGTGCTGATACGGGGCGCGTTGCTCCACGTAACTCGCGTCGCCGTCGTCGTGGCAGCACACGAGGCGCAGGTCCCGTACGGGCGCGTACGCGGCCGAGCGGGTGCCGATCGCCAGGCGCTTACGGCCCAGCGAAAGCTCCATGTACCCGCGGTAGCGCGGCGTGGGGCCGTCGTCCGCGTGCAGACGCACCACCCGCTCGCAGCCCACCAGGGATTCGAGGGCCGCGGCCAGGCGTTCGAGGGATTTGTAATCGGGGACCACGGCCAACGCACCGTGCCCGGCCTCGTAGGTGGCCGCCATGGCGGAGGCCGTCAGTTGCGCCCAGTCGTGGTCCTCCGGGGCCGGGAGCACCTCGACCACCGCGCGGGCGGGGGCACCCTCCGTGGCCGCGGTCAGCCACTCGGGGCCGCCGTGGTAGTGGCGCCACGGCCCGCGCGGCACGGACACCGGCGCGGGAGCGGGCTCGTCGTCCGACGTCGCTGAATCGGGTGGTTCCGCCTCGGTGTCCGCCGCGGCGGCCGCCTTCAGGCGTGCGAGCATTTCCTTGTCCACCCTGGCCACCCGCGGCGGCACCGCCACGCGCAGCACATCCGACACGGTTCCGGCGGACCGGGCGGCCACGGCCTGCGCCAGCTCCACAATGGCCGGCTGGAGCACGGGCAGCGGACTGAGGATCTTGCGGATACTCACCAGGCGCCCGGCGACCTCCGAGTGGGCAACGCGGTCCACGATCCACCCGGTCATGAGCCGACCGGAGAAGACCACGGAGACCTTCGCGCCCACCACCGCGTGCTGGTCGAGGCCGGCCGTCACCCGGTAGTCGAACAGTCGGTCCAGATGCGGGACGTAGGCGTCCAGCAGGATCTTGGCAATGGGGTTCTCCGGGGCCGGTCCCTCGGAACCCACGGGGACCTCGGGTTGCTGGGGCGCCGCAGCCGGTGCGGGCAATCCCGCGAGGGACAGTTGCTCCGGGGCAGCGTCCGGGTGGGGTGCCGCTCCCGACCCAGACCCCTCACTCACAGTCCCGCTGCAGAACGCAACGCTTCGACGCGGTCGGTGCGCTCCCAGGTGAAGTCGGGGTCCGTGCGGCCGAAGTGACCGTGCGCCGCCGTCTTGGCGTAAATGGGGCGCTTGAGGTCCAGGTCTTCAATAATGGCCAAGGGACGCAGGTCAAAGACCTCCAGAATGGCCTTCTCGATGCGCTGCGGGTCCACGGTCTCCGTACCGAAGGTCTCCACGTAGAGACCCACCGGCCGCGCCTGGCCAATGGCGTACGCGACCTGCACCTCCGCCCGGCGGGCCAGGCCCGCCGCGACCACGTTCTTGGCCACCCAGCGCATAGCGTAGGCCGCCGAACGGTCCACCTTGGACGGGTCCTTCCCGGAGAACGCGCCGCCGCCGTGGCGGGCCATGCCCCCGTAGGTGTCCACAATGATTTTGCGGCCGGTCAACCCGGCATCGCCCACGGGCCCACCTCGGACGAAATTACCCGCCGGATTCACAATGATCTCGGTGCGGGACAGGTCCAGGCCCGAATCCGCGAGCACCGGATCGATCACGGACTGGGAAAGGTCCGTGGCCAGCTGTTGCAGGTCATAGCCCTCGGCGTGCTGCGAGGACACGACCACGGTCTCCACGGACACGGGCGTGTGGCCGTCGTAGCCGAGGGTCACCTGCGTCTTACCGTCCGGACGGAGATTCGGGAGCACCGCGGTCTTGCGCACGCGCGTGAGCTGCTCGGACAGTCGATGCGCAATGGAAATGGGCGCCGGCATGAGCACCTCGGTCTCGTCCGAGGCGTAGCCAAACATCAGGCCCTGGTCCCCCGCGCCCTGGATGTCACGCGGATCCTTGGCCACACCGGAGCGGCTCTCCAGGGAGTTGTACACGCCCTCGTGGATTTCGCTGGACTGCTCCCCCACGCTGATGGACACGCCGCAGAATTCACCGTCGAAGCCGTGCACGGAGGAGTTGTACCCGATGTCCAGCAGGCATTTGCGCACGATGTGCGGGATCTCCACGTAGGCCTTGGTCTTGACTTCACCGGCGACGTGCACCAGACCGGTGGTCACCATGGTCTCCACCGCCACGGAGGACTCGGGGTCCTCGGTGAGCAGGGCGTCCAGGATGGAATCCGAGATCTGGTCACAGATTTTGTCCGGGTGTCCCTCCGTCACGGATTCGGAGGTGAAGATTCTCAGGTGGGGGCTAGATTCGGTCACCGTTCAAGACTACCCGTCCGATCGGGCTCCCAGTTCGACTCCCACGCGGGCCATGATGAATTGCGCCACCTCCGCCTTGGAACCGGACGCGTGGGCGTCCTCGGCCCCCCGCGCGGACAGTACCGTGACCTCCGTGGTGTCCTGGCCGAAGACCGTGGAGGTGCCCACCTGGTTGACGACCAGCAGGTCACAGCCCTTGCGGTGGAGTTTGGCGCGGCCGAAATCCAGCACGGAGTGCTCGCCGTCGCCGGTTTCCGCGGCGAACCCGACAATGAGTTGGTCCCGGGCGTGCTCGTTGCGATCATCCACCACACCGCGCAGGATGTCCGGGGTGCGGGTGAGTTCGACGACCGGGTTGGTGCCGTCCTCGGACTTCTTCATTTTGTGCTCACCGACCGACACCGGGCGGTAGTCCGCAACGGCGGCGGCCATGATCACCACGTCCGCGTTCTCCGCCGCGGCGCGGGTAGCCTCGTGCAGCTCCACGGCGGAGGAGATACTCGAGATCTCGACACCACGGGGCAGCTCGGTCTCCACGTGTCCGACAATCAGGTGGACGGTGGCACCGGCGTCCCGGGCGGCCTCGGCCAGGGCGATCCCCTGCTTACCGGAGGAACGATTGCCCAGGAAGCGTACGGGGTCCAGGGCTTCGCGGGTTCCTCCCGCGGTGATCAGGACCCGTCGCCCGGCCAGCGGGCCCGACGACGCCGCCGCACCGTGGGCGTGGACGGCCAGAGCGGCGTCGTAAATGGCCCGGGGTTCGGGAAGCCGACCGGGGCCGCTGTCCTGGCCCGTGAGCCGGCCCGAGTCCGGGTCGATCACCGTGTGGCCGTGCTCGCGTAACAGCGCGACGTTGCGCTGGGTGGCGGGGTTGAACCACATTTCCGTGTGCATCGCCGGCGCGAGCACGACCGGTGCACGAGAGGCAAGAATCGTGGTGGTCAGCAGGTCGTCCGCGTGACCGTGGGCAATCTTGGCCATCAGATCCGCCGTGGCCGGTGCCACGACCACGAGATCGGCATGCTGGCCCTGAGAGACGTGATTGACGGTGTCCACACGATCGAACACGGACGTGGAGACGACTTCGCCGGTGAGTGCTTCCCAGGTGGGCGCACCCACGAACTCCAACGCCGCCGCGGTGGGCATGGGCACCACCCGGTGACCGGCCTCCGTGAACAACCGCGTGAGCAATGCCGCCTTGTATGCGGCAATGCCCCCGCCCACTCCCAACACCACGCGCAACGGCGCGGCGGACCGGGAACGAACGGGGGCACCCGTGGCGTCTGGCACCGTCACTGCTCGGTGGATTCCTCGGTCTGGGTGGTTTCCTCGACCTCGACGACCTCGTCCGGGGCCACCTCGGCGCTGTCCGAGAACATGGGAGCGGAGGCGTCATCGGTGCTGGGAGCGAAGAAGTCACTGCCGAAGACATCCGCGGACGCTGCTTCCTCGGTCACGAGTTGACCGTTGGCGGAGAATCCCGCGTGGTCGACCTCGGTGGTCTCGATCAGGTCCTCGTCGATCTCGCGGAACGCGATGGACAACGGCTTCTCGTTGAGCTGGGTGTCCACGAGGGGACCCACGTACTCGAACAGGCCCTCGTGCAGTTGCGAGTAGTACGCATTGATCTGACGGGCACGGCGAGCACCGAAGATGACCAGCCCGTACTTGGAATCGGTCTTGCCGAGCAACCGGTCGATGGGCGGGTTGACGATGCCTTCGTAATTCGTGCTCACGAGTGAATGACTCCTGTCATGGACTTCTTGGTTATGGGTAGGCTCCTGGCCGTGTGGGCTGGGCGCGTGGTGTTCAGCGGTCAGTCCCGCGTCTGGGCGGGCAACCCCATGAGCTCTACAAGTTCAGCGGCGGCGCGTTCCACGCTGTCATTGATCACCGTGTGATCGAATTCAGGTTGCGCCGCAAGCTCCACTTTAGCCGTTTCCAGCCGCCGCTGCTGCTGCTCAGGGGTTTCGGTCCCGCGACCGACCAGCCGAGCCACCATTTCATCCCAGCTGGGCGGGGCCAAAAAGACGAACTGGGCGGACGGCAGCGTTCGTTTGATCTCACGCGCTCCCTGCAAATCAATTTCCAACAACACGCTCCGACCCAGGGCCAGCGCCTCGTCCACCTTGTGCTTGGGCGTGCCGTAGCGGTGGGAGTTGTGCACCACGGCCCATTCCAACAGGGCGTGATCGGCCACCATGGCGTCGAACTCGGCGTCCGAGACGAAGAAGTAATGGACGCCGTCCACTTCACCCGGGCGGGGCGCCCGCGTGGTTGCCGACACCGACAACCACACCTGCGGGTAGTGATCGCGAATGTAGGTGGACACCGTGCCCTTACCGACCGCCGTGGGTCCTGCCAACACGGTGACGGTGGGTTTTCTGGGCACAGTGACCTCCGGAATCCGGGACAAAAAAGTGGCGAAACAGGTGAAAACCTGTTCCGCCACTGTACCAACGGGCCGATCGGTGGGATCAACCAGCCGCGGTCACGTCCATGTGCCGCCGCTCACCGATGCCCCCGTTGGTGTGGATCACGACTCACCGGTCAAGGTAATCGATCAAGGCGCGCCGCTGGTGCTGCCCCAGGCCACGCACCCGTCGGGTTCGTGCGATGCCGATCTGGTCCATGATGGCCGCCGATCGGACCTTTCCGATTCCGGGGGTGGCTTCGAGCAGGTCCGTGGCTTTCAGCCGGCTCACGGCTTCGTCGCTGTCGCCGCGTTGCAGAACCTCGGCCACGGTCATGGTGCCCTCGCGCAGTGCCTTCTTCACCTCCGCCCGCACAGTACGCGCTGCCGTTGCCTTTTCACGTGCTCGCGCTCGCTCTTCGTCTGTCAAGGGACGTAATGCCATGTGGATCTCTCTCCTCTGGTTGCTCTGCGTGCGCTCCCACACGCTTGCAGTAGCGGATCTGGGGGGTAGCCGCTATCGGAAAAGTACCCGACATTAATTAGGGCGTAAACACCGTGAATACCCTCTGATCAGGGTTTTTAATAGCGTTAATTCCGTTGTCAGAGCAGTGATTCAGCCGTAAAGCGCGGTGTTAAGTTCATCACCGGAACGTTGGATTGCAGAACGCAAAGCGGATAGGTCCGGCCCGTGACGTAGCACCCCCCGGGACGAATTAGCCAAAACATTCCCGCTGACTTGGTCAAACACCCCCGCCACGGCGTTGGCGTCAGCCCCCTGCGCACCGTATCCCGGAGAAAGGATGGGTCCGTTGAAATTGCGCAGGTCAATGCGCAGGTCGGAAAGGGCAGCAGAAACGGTGGCTCCGATAACCACCCCGCACGAGCCCAGGGGAGCATTTATCCGGTTTATAACGATTCGGTCACAATTTGTCCCGGGCGGATTTATCGCCGTGTTCTGAGTGATGCCCGTCTCAGTGTTTTCCCGCGTCGCCGCGGTGACATGGCGGTTTTCTTCTTGGACCGCGCGGAGAATTGTTTTCGCCACTGATTCGTCACCACCCACGTGCTGCACACTGGCACCTTCGGGGTTGGAGGTCAGCGCCAGGACGAACGTGCCACGTCCGGTCTGCCTCGCCAGGTCAAGGGCCGGACGCAACGACTCGAACCCCAGGTAGGGGCTGAGGGTCACGGAATCGGCGGCCAACGGCGAATCGTCCGACAGCCACGCCGTGGCATAAGCGGCCATCGTTGACCCGATATCGCCTCGCTTGGCGTCCGCAATGGTCAGGACCCCGGCCTCCCGGCAGTCGCGCAGCACGCGTTCCAGGACCGCCAACCCGGCAGAACCGAACGCTTCGTACAGGGCCACCTGCGGTTTCAGGGTGGCCGCGTGCCCGGCCGCCGCCTCGACCACGGTGAGCGAGAATTTCTCCAGACCCGCCACGGTGTGGGGCAGTCCCCACGCGTCCAGCAGCCCCGGGTGGGGGTCGATGCCCACGCACAGGGGCCCGTGCTCGACCATGGCCCGGCGCAGTCGCGCACCAAAGGCTTCGCGCGTGACGCCGGAACGCTGCGGTGCCCCCGCCGCGGGTGACGACGCCGCGGCGTCGTCACCCGCTCGCTGCGTACCCTGCTCAGCCACGCGTGTGCCCGGCGAGGACGGCGTCGCGCAGGGTCTTCTCGTGGACCTGCAGGCTGTTGACCGACCAGGAGAACTGCCGCTGGGCGGTGATCGCCTGGAGCGCCGCCCCGAGTTCGGACACCGTGGTCATGATCGGCACGCCGATCGAGGTGGCCGCCGCGCGGATCTGGTAGCCGTCGCTGCGGGCCTCCTGACCACCGGAGGGCGTATTGAAGATCAGGTCGATCTTGCCGTCGGTGATCCAGTCAGCCACCGAATCCTCGCCCTCGGGGGCGTCCGTGATCTTGGAGACCACGGTGGATTCAATGCCGTTGCGTCGCAGCACGTCCGCGGTGCCGCCCGTGGAGACGATCTCGAAACCGAGGTTGGAGAACATCTTCACGTAAATCACCGCCGAGCGCTTGTCCTTGTTGGCCACCGAGACGAACAGGCGACCCGAGGTCGGCAGGGGACCGCCCACGGCCGCCTGCGCCTTGGCGAACGCGGTGTCGAAGTACTTGTCGATGCCCATGACCTCGCCGGTCGAGCGCATCTCGGGACCCAGCAGCGAATCGACCACGGATCCTTCGGCGGTGCGGAAGCGGGCAAAGGGCAGCACGGCTTCCTTCACGGCGACCGGTGTGTTCGCCGGAAGGTCCGCGCCGTCGTAGGTGGACGGCAGCACGTGCTCGGCACGCAACTGGGCGATGGAACGGCCCGTGCCCATGAGCGCTGCGGCCTTGGCCAGCTGCACACCGGTGGCTTTGGACACGAACGGAACCGTGCGCGAGGCGCGCGGATTGGCCTCGATCACGTACAGGATGTTCGAGGCCAGGGCGAACTGGATGTTGATCAGCCCGTTGACACCCACACCGCGGGCAATGTCCGCGGTGGCCTCGCGCACGCGCTGGACGACCTCCGGGCCCAGCGTGATCGGCGGGAGGACACACGCGGAGTCACCGGAGTGGATGCCTGCCTCCTCGATGTGCTCCATCACACCGCCCACGTACACCTCCTTACCGTCGAAGAGCGCGTCCACGTCGATCTCGATGGCGTCCTCGAGGAACTTGTCGATCAGCGCGGGACGGTTGGCGCTGACCTCCGTCGCGTTCTCGAGGTAGCGGCGCAGCGAATCCTGGTCGTAGACGATTTCCATCCCGCGGCCACCGAGCACGTAGGACGGGCGCACGAGCACGGGGTAGCCGATGTCGTTGGCGATGACGCTCGCCTCGTCGAAGGTGGAGGCCGTGCCGTTCTTGGGCTGACGCAGGCCCGCCTGGTGCAGCACCCGGGCGAACTCCCCACGATCCTCGGCCAGGTCGATGGCCTCCGGGGTGGTCCCCAGAATGGGCACACCGGCGGCCTTGAGGTCCGCGGCCAGCTTCAGCGGGGTCTGGCCACCCAGTTGCACGAACACGCCCATCAGGCCACCGCTGCGGCGTTCCGCCTCAACGACCTCCATGACGTCCTCGAACGTGAGCGGTTCGAAGTACAGGCGCGTGGAAACGTCGTAGTCGGTGGAGACGGTCTCCGGGTTGCAGTTGACCATGACGGTCTCGTACCCGGCCGCACGCAGCACCATGGAGGCGTGCACGCACGAGTAGTCGAATTCAATGCCCTGACCGATCCGGTTGGGGCCCGAACCGAGAATCATGATCGACGGCAACGCGTGCGGGGCGATCTCGTTCTCGTCGTCGTAGCTGGAGTAGTGGTAGGGCGTGAAGGCCTCGAACTCGGCCGCGCACGTGTCAACGGTCTTGAACACGGGGCGGATGTCCAGGGCGTGGCGGATACCACGCACCACGGACTCGTCCAGGTGCACCAATTCACCGATCTGCGCGTCCGAGAAGCCATGGCGTTTGGCCTCGCGCAGCGTTTCGGGGCGCAGGTCGCGGTCCTCGCGGATCAGCTCGGCGGTTTCATTGAGCAGCTGCAGCTGGTCCAGGAACCACGGGTCGATCGCGGTGGCGTCGAAGAGCTGCTCGAGCGTGGCACCGGCCAGCAGGGCCCGCTGGACGTTGCGCAGCCGCTCCGTGGTGGTTTCCTTGGTGCGCTCCACCAAGCGGGCCACGGTGTTGGGCCCGGCCTCCACCGCGGGCTTGGTGAAGTCGAAGGATGAGCCCTTCTGCTCCAGGGACCGCAGCGCCTTCTGCAGCGCCTCGGTGAAGTTACGGCCGATGGCCATGGCCTCACCCACCGACTTCATGGTGGTGGTCAGCGTGGGATCGGCGGCCGGGAACTTCTCGAACGCGAAGCGCGGAACCTTGACCACCACGTAGTCCAGGGTCGGTTCGAAGCTCGCCGGGGTCTTCTGCGTGATGTCGTTGGGGATCTCGTCCAGGGTGTACCCCAGCGACAGTTTGGTCGCGATCTTGGCGATCGGGAAGCCCGTGGCCTTGGAGGCCAGCGCGGAGGAACGGGACACGCGCGGGTTCATCTCGATGACCACGATGCGTCCGGTGGCCGGCTCCACGGCGAACTGGATGTTGCAGCCGCCGGTGTCGACGCCCACCTCGCGGATCACAGCGATCGCGATGTCACGCATACGCTGGTACTCCACGTCGGTGAGGGTCAGCGCGGGCGCAACGGTGATCGAGTCACCGGTGTGCACGCCCACGGGGTCCACGTTCTCGATCGAGCACACGACCACCACGTTGTCGTTGGCGTCGCGCATCATTTCCAGCTCGTATTCCTTCCACCCGAGGATGGACTCCTCGAGCAGCACCTCGGAGGTGGGCGAGTACTGGATGCCCGCACCGGCAATGCGGTGCAGGTCGGTCTCGTTGTAGGCCATGCCCGAGCCCAGCCCGCCCATGGTGAAAGACGGGCGGACCACCATGGGGTACCCCAGGGTTTCGGCGGCGGCCAGCGCTTCGGGCATCGAGTGCACGATCACGGAGCGGGCGGATTCCGCGCCGCAGCGTTGCACCACACCCTTGAACGCCTCGCGGTCCTCGCCCAGGTTGATGGCCTCGACGTCCGCGCCGATGAGTTCGACGTCGTACTTGTCCAGCACGCCGTTGGCGTCCAGGGCCAGCGCCGTGTTCAAGGCGGTCTGGCCACCCAGGGTGGGCAGGACGGCGTCGGGACGTTCCTTCTCGATGATCTTCTCGACCACCTCGGGGGTGATGGGCTCCACGTAGGTGGCATCAGCGAACTCGGGGTCCGTCATGATGGTCGCGGGGTTGGAGTTCACGAGGATCACCCGGATGCCCTCGTCCTTGAGCACGCGCAACGCCTGGGTGCCGGAGTAGTCGAACTCGGCGGCCTGGCCGATCACGATGGGGCCGGAGCCGATCACGAGAACACTGTTCAGATCTTGCCTACGGGGCATTAGTGCTGTCCTGCTTCCTGAGTTGCGGTGCCCTGTGCGGCCCGGTCCATCACGTCGATAAAGCGGTCGAAAAGGTAGGCGGCGTCATGCGGACCAGCGGCGGCCTCGGGGTGGTACTGCACCGAGAAGGCCGGCAGCTCCAGGCAGCGAATGCCCTCCACCACGTTGTCATTGAGTCCCACGTGGGACACCGCCACGGAACCGAAGCGGGACTCGGGAGCGGTGACGGTCTCCCCCACCGGGGCGTCCACGGCGAACCCGTGGTTCTGGGAGGTGATCTCCACCTTGCCGGTGGTCAGGTCCATGACCGGTTGATTGATGCCGCGGTGACCGAAGGGCAGCTTGTACGTGCCGAAACCCAGCGCACGGCCCAGCAGCTGATTACCGAAACAAATGCCGAAGAACGGGATCTTGGCGTCCAGGACCTCTCGCAGCAGCTGCACCTGGTGGTCCGCGGTAGCGGGGTCACCGGGGCCGTTGGAGAAGAACACCCCGTCCACGTGGCGCTTCTTGAGCTCATCGAACGTGGTGGTCGCCGGCACCACGTGGACCCGCACGCCGCGCTCGGCAAAGCGCTGGGGGGTCATTCCCTTGATGCCCAGGTCCACGGCCGCCAGGTCATGCTTCACGGGCCCGTCCCAGCCGTGATCGGCCGGTTCCACCACGTAGGCCTCGTCGATGCTGACCGATTCGGCCAGGCTCCGGCCCTCCATGGTGGGTTGGTCCTTGACGAGCTGGACGAGCTCGGAGACGGGCCGGGCGGCGTCGTCCCCGGCGAAGATGCCCGCGCGCATGGCGCCCTTGTCCCGCAAATGGCGAGTCAGCGCGCGGGTGTCCACGCCCTGCAGGCCCACGATGTTCTGGGCGGTGAGTTCGTCGTCCAGGCTGCGTTCCGAGCGCCAGTTGGAGGCCCTGCGCGCTGGATCGCGCACCACGAAGCCGTTGACCCAGATCTTGCGCGATTCGGCATCCTGGTCATTGACGCCGGTGTTACCGATGTGCGGGGCGGTCTGGATGACGATCTGTCCCGCGTAGGAGGGATCCGTCAGTGTTTCCTGGTAACCGGTCATTCCCGTGGCGAACACGGCCTCACCAAAGGTGTTGCCGGGGGCTCCCCAGGAACGACCGTGGAACACGCGGCCGTCCTCGAGGACCAGGACGGACGGTTGAAGGGGGTGTGAGCTCACGAAGAACTCCTTTCCTTTTCATCAAAAACTGAGCGCACGGGGCGCGGAGGACGCAAAATTTAGGGGGCGCTCACGAGCGCCGACGCCGCATTCTCGAGTTCGCGGGATTCCGCGCCGTTACGGGCGCGGAAACCGGTGTCGACCACGGTGTCACCGAGCTGCCATGTGAACACGACCAGGCCGTCACGTTCCACGAACTTGCCGATCATCCCCGAGGCTGTGGCCACCGAGCGCAGCTGTTCACGAGGGATATAGACGTCTTGCACGCCCTGGCGGTTGATCAGCACGCCGTCCTCGGTGACGATCGCCTCCGCGTTGGAGCGCACTCCCAGGCCGTGAATGGCGATCCGCTCGAGCGGCTGGGCGGTGTAGGTGGTCACCACGTACATGCCGTCCGCTCGGGTCACGAGTCGATCGAGGAGGTCCGCGGGTGCCTGCGGCAACTGGGGTACGTCCGACTGACGTCGAATGCGGCCACGCCACCCCCACCACACCAGGGTGAAGAGCACCACGACGATCAGGATCGCGAGGAGCGTGGGGAGGAGCTTGTCAGACATGGACGGGGTGCCTTTCGTGGTCGGATCGGATCTCAGGCGAACAGCGGTGTGTTGAGCTGCCCGTCCAGGACCACCGGGTGGCCCCGGTAGAAGGTGGCGATCACGCGTCCGGGAAGCGGCATGCCCCTGTAGGGGCTGTTGCGTCCCTTGGACACGTGGGTCTCCGGGTTGACCGGGGTCTCCCCCGCCGGATCCCACAGCGTGATGTTGGCGGCAGCACCGGCTTCCAGCGCAGCACCCTGCTCCGGCAGCCGCAAGATCTCGGACGGGCGGCGCGAGGTGATGGTGGCGACCGTGGCCCAGTCGATCATTCCGGTGTCCACCAGGGTCTTCTGCACGACCGACAGCGCGGTCTCCAGCCCGGTCATCCCCATGGCCGCGCAGCTCCACTCGGATTCCTTGTCCTCGATGGTGTGCGGGGCGTGGTCGGTGCCGATCACGTCGATGGTGCCGTCCGCCACGGCCGCGCGCAGGGCCATGACGTCCTCGTCGGTGCGCAGCGGCGGGTTGACCTTGTAGACCGGGTCGAAGGTGCGCACCAGTTCCTCGGTGAGCAGCAGGTGGTGGGGGGTGACCTCGGCGGTCACGTCGACGCCGCGTTCCTTGGCCCAGCGCACGATCTCCACGGAACCCTTGGTCGAGAGGTGGCAGATGTGCAGTCGGGACTTCACGTGCTGGGCCAGCAGAACGTCGCGGGCAATGATCGCTTCTTCCGCAACGGCCGGCCAACCGGTCAACCCGAGCTCCGCGGAGACCACGCCCTCGTTCATTTGGGCGCCCTCCGTCAGGCGGGGCTCCTGGGCGTGCTGGGCCACCAGCCCGTCGAAGGATTTCACGTATTCCAGGGCGCGGCGCATGAGCACGGGATCATGCACGCACTTGCCGTCATCCGAGAACATCCGCACCCGGGCGCGGGATTCGGCCATGGCACGGATTTCGGAGAGCCGCTTGCCTTCCAGCCCCACGGTCACGGCACCCACGGGATGCACGTCGGCCCATCCGGCGTCCCGGCCCAGTTGCCAGACCTGCTCCACCACCCCGGCGGTGTCCGCCACGGGGTTGGAGTTGGCCATGGCGAACACTGCCGTGTAACCGCCCTTCGCTGCGGCGCGCGTGCCGGTGTCCACCGTCTCGGCGTCCTCGTGGCCGGGCTGGCGCAAGTGGGTGTGCATGTCCACCAGGCCCGGGAGGGCGATCAGGCCGGTGGCGTCCACCACGGTGGTGTCCTCGGGGGCGTCCACCGAGCCGGGCTCCCCCACGGCCACGATGGTGCCGTCCGCGATCAGAAGGTCAACGGGGTCCGAGCCTTCGGGGCTCACGGAACTAATGAGGAAGGAACTCACGATGCCACCTTCAGTTGTCGGTCAGGGACGGGGTGCTCTCGTCTCCCGAGAGCAACAGGAACAACACGGCCATGCGCACGGACACACCATTGGCCACCTGGGCCAGAACGGTGGAGCGCGGTGAATCGGCCGCTTCGGAGGAAATTTCCAGGCCCCGGTTCATGGGACCCGGGTGCATGATCACGGTGGGCGCGCCCATGGCGTCCAGTGCCGCCACGCGTTCCGGGGTCAGACCCCACGCCCGCGTGTACTCCTGCTCGCTCGGGAAGAACGCCGCGTTCATGCGCTCACTCTGCAACCGGAGCATCATCACGGCGTCGGGGCGCTGGGCCAGCACCTCGTCCAGGTCGTAGGAGACCTCGCACGGCCAATGGTCCATCCCCACGGGCAACAACGTGGGGGGTGCCACGAACGTCACGCGCGCGCCCAGTGTGTGGAGCAGCCACACGTTGGAGCGGGCCACGCGGGAGTGCAGCACATCCCCCACGATCACCACGTGCATACCCTCCAGGTCCATGCCGGTGCTGGGGCGGTCCTCGCGGCGCGCGCGGACCCGGCGCAGCGTCATGGCGTCCAGCAGGGCCTGAGTGGGGTGTTCGTGCTTGCCGTCGCCCGCGTTGACCACGGCGGCGTCGATCCAGCCCGACGACGCGAGCTGCTGGGGAGCACCGGAGGCCCCGTGGCGGATCACCACGGCGTCGGCGCTCATGGCCATGAGGGTCTGGGCGGTGTCCTTGAGGGATTCGCCCTTGGACACCGACGAGCCCTTGGCGGAGAAGTTGATGACGTCCGCCGAGAGCCGTTTGGCGGCGGTTTCAAAGGAGATCCTGGTGCGGGTGGAGTCCTCGAAGAAGAGGTTGACCACGGTGCGCCCGCGCAGCGCCGGCAATTTCTTGACGGATCGCGAGGACACGGAGGCCATTTGGTCGGCGGTGTCCAGGACGCTGAGGGCGTCCGGGTAGCTCAGGTCGGCGGTGGTGAGCAGGTGCTTCACGAGGTCGCCCCCTTCCCCGGGCGGGCGACGTCCGGGTCCGAGGCCACCGGAGCGTCAATGACCACGCAGTCCTCGTGGTTCTCCTCGCGCTGCCCGGGATCCGATTCGCGCAACAACACCCGCACCTTCTCCTGGGAGGAGGTCGGGAGGTTCTTCCCCACGTGATCCGCGCGGATGGGCAGTTCGCGATGGCCGCGATCCACCAGCACGGCCAACCGCACGATCCTGGGGCGACCCACATCCACCAGGGCATCCAGGGCGGCGCGGATGGTGCGCCCGGAAAACAGGACGTCGTCCACGAGGACCACGGTGCGGCCGTCGATGCCGCTGTCCGGAATGACGGTGGGCTGCGGGGTCCGCGCCGGGTTCTTGCGCAGGTCATCGCGGTACATGGTGATGTCCAGCTGACCGGTGGCGGCACGGGCGTCGAAGGACTCGTCGGTCTGTTCGAGCTTGGCGGCCAGTCGCTGCGCCAGCGGGTACCCGCGGCGGGCGATGCCCAGAATAACGAGATCATCGGTGCCCTTGTTGGACTCCAGAATCTCGTGGGCTATCCGGGTCAGAGCCCGGTCGATGTCGGCTGTCGAGAGAATCACGCGCGACGTGGTCGCGGGCAATGATTCGCCGTGTTCTGGCACGCTCACGTGCCGCCTCCTTCCCCGCCTCACGGGACGGACTTAAAGGTTGCGATCTGGGTGTGACGCTATCACAGGCAAAAGGCCCCGGTTCGCTCCGTACGAGCGCACCGGGGCCCACACCGTCAGCCCAGCAGAGACGGCTTGACTTTCTGCAACCGGCCGAGAAGGCCGTTGACGAACCGGGGCGAATCGTCGGTGGACAACTCCCTGGCGACCGCAACGGCTTCGGACACGGCCACGGCATCCGGGATCTCGCCGTTGTAGAGCAATTCCCATGCGCCCACGCGCAGGACGTTCCGGTCCACGGCGGGCATCCGGTCCAGGGTCCACCCTTGGGAGTAGGTTTCCAGGAACTCGTCGATGTCTTCGGCGTGATCGTAGAAACCCTCGAGAATGTCCACCGTGTACGGGTTGATTTTGGAGGTGCTGTTGTCCCGACGGCGGTTCAACGCGGCCTGGATGGACTCGTCGCGCTGCTCCGCCTCAAACAAAATTTCTACCGCACGAACGCGGGCTTTACTGCGTGCGCCGCTCACTCGTTGACGCGTCCCAGGTAGTCGCCGGTGCGGGTGTCGACCTTGACCTTGGTGCCCTGCTCGAGGAACAGCGGCACCTGGATCTGGTAGTCGGTCTCCACTGTGGCGGGCTTGGTGCCACCGGTGGAGCGGTCACCCTGCAGGCCCGGCTCGGTGTAGGTGATCTCCAGGACGACCGACGGCGGCATCTCGATGTACAGCGGGGAACCCTCGTACATGGCAACGGTCACGTTCTGGTTCTCCAGCATGAAGTTGGCGGCGTCACCCACGACAGCGGCGGGAACCGTGATCTGGTCGTAGGTGGAGTTGTCCATGAACACGTAGTCTTCGCCGTCCTGGTACAGGTACTGGTACTCACTGCGGTCCACCGTGGCGGTTTCGATCTTGGCACCGGCGTTGAAGGTCTTGTCGACCACCTTGCCGCTGGTCACGTTGCGCAGCTTGGTGCGAACGAACGCGCCACCCTTGCCGGGCTTGACGTGCTGGAACTCGATGGTCTGCCACAGGTTCCCGTCGAGCTTGAGGATGGTGCCGTTCTTGATGTCGTTGCTGGTTGCCACGGATTCACTTTCTCGTCGGAAACATCAGTGCAAAGATTCTGGGGGCGTTAAGCCGAACCAGTGTATCGCGCCCGGCGCAGTCCACGGTTGCCGGACCGTTAGTCGGCGATCTCCTGATAGCACGCGAAGAGGATCGCGGGGTCCGGCACCTCCATGATGCGTGCGGAGCCCGCCCTGTCGAGAACCACGAAACGCAGCAGGCTCCCGCGGGTCTTCTTGTCGCGTTTCATCACCTCCAAAAGCCGCGGCCACTGGTCCGCGCGGTAGGTCACGGGCAACCCCAGGGACGCGAGGATGTCGCGGTGGCGGTCCACGACGTCGTCGGCGAGGGTGCCGGCGGCCCGCGCGAGTTCGGCGGCGAACACCAAGCCCACCGAGACCGCGGCGCCGTGGCGCCACTGGTAGCGCTCATTGTGTTCGATGGCGTGACCGAGCGTGTGACCGTAGTTGAGGAATTCACGGCGCCCGGATTCCTTGAGGTCCGAGGAGACCACCTCGGCCTTTACCCGGATGGCGCGCTCGATGAGCTCACGCACCACGGGTGACTGCGAATCCCGCACCGCCTGCGAGTTCCCCTCGATGAGGTCCAGGATCACGGGATCGGCAATGAACCCGCACTTGACCACCTCGGCCATGCCGGTCAGGTACTCGTTCTCCGGAAGGGTCTTGAGCGAATCGAGATCGCACACGACCGCGGCCGGGGGGTGGAAAGCACCCACCAGGTTCTTGCCCTCCGCGGTGTTGATGCCGGTCTTACCGCCCACGGCGGCGTCGACCATGCCCAGCAGTGTGGTGGGCAGGTGGATCACGCGTACGCCGCGCAGCCATGTGGCGGCCACGAAACCACCCAGGTCGCTCACGGCCCCGCCACCCACGGTCACCACCGCGTCCGTGCGGGTGAAGTCGGAGGTGCCCATGATCTGCCAGCAGAAGGCCGCGACCTCAACGCGTTTGCCTTCCTCGGCGTCCGGGATCTCGGCCACGAAGCTCTGGATCCCCGCCTCCTTGAGATCCTGCTGGACCAGGTCACCGGTGGCGCGCAGGGCGCGGGGGTGGATGATCAGGACTTTTTTGACGCGTTCTCCCAGCAGTTCGGGAACCCTGCCCAGGAGCCCGTTGCCCACGAGCACGTCGTAGCGGTTGTCGGGGGTGTCTCCCCGAACGGGAATGGTGGTCACCGAATCAGTCACGCTGTGGCGTCCCTTCGTAGTTCTGTCAAAGCTCTGTGCAGTTGGTGGACCAGCGAGCCGACGCGCCGGCGCCCCGTGCCGTCCAGCCGGATCGTGGCGAGCCGCTCGTAGGTCTCGCGCCGTTCGTCCAAGATTTCTCGCCAGCGTCGTTCCGGGTCCGGCTGCAGCATGGGGCGGGTCTTGTTGCCCGTGATCCGCGGGCGAACCGTTGCCTCGTCGACCTCGAGGTAGATCACGGTGTGACCTGCCAGCAGGTCCTGGACCGCCGGGGTCATGGGTGCCCCCCCGCCCAGCGAGATCACCGCGTTGCGATAGCGTGCGTCCGCGAGCAGGCCGGTAACCACCCCGGCCTCGATCTCCCGGAAATGCTGCTGCCCGTGCGCCGTGAACAACGCCGGGATCGGGCCGTGCTGTGCCTCGATCACGTGATCGGCGTCCACAAAGTCCAGGCCGTACCGCTTGGCGAAATGATGTCCCAGGTGTGACTTTCCCGCCGCCATGGGTCCAATGAGGATCAACGGCGTGGGCAGAGAACTCACGAAAGGTCCCCGCGCACCTCATCGAGGGCCGCGAGATCCGACGGGTCGGCCAGAACGGAAGAGGTTCGCAGGTTGTCCGGAATGGCCGCCATGTAGGCGTCCATGTTGCGCACGGTCTCCGTGATGGAATCGCCGCCGAACTTCTCCAGCGCGGCCTGGGCCAACACAAGAGCCACCATGGCCTCGGCGACCACACCGGCAGCCGGAACGGCGCACACGTCCGAGCGTTGGTGGTGGGCCCGGGCGGCCGCACCCGTGGAGACCTCCACGGTGTGCAGGGCACGGGGCACGGTCGCGATCGGCTTCATGGCCGCACGCACACGCAGCAGGTCACCGATGGACATGCCGCCCTCGATGCCTCCGGCGCGGTTGCTCACGCGGTGCACGGAGTGATCCGGACCGGGCAGTGTCTCGTCGTGGGCGCGGGTACCGGGGCGAGCGGCGGTACGGAAACCGTCACCCACTTCAACACCCTTGATCGCTTGGATGCCCATGAGGGCCCCGGCCAGGCGGGCATCGAGGCGGCGGTCCCAGTGGACGTAGGAACCCAGCCCCGGGGGTAGCCCCTCCGCCAGGACCTCCACCACGCCGCCCAGGGTTTCGCCCGCCTTGTGGGCGTCGTCGATGGTTGCGACCATCGCGTCCGAGGTGGTCTTGTCGAAGCAGCGCAACGGATCGGCGTCGAGGGCCGCCACGTCACCCGCGGTGGGCAGTGCGGCGTCGTCGGGTACCGTCACCTCGGCAATCGCGGTCGTGTGGGACACCAGACGCACGCCCAGTGCGGTAAGGATCTGCGTGGCGACGACGCCCAGGGCCACGCGCGTCGCGGTTTCGCGAGCGGAAGCTCGTTCCAGGACGGGGCGGGCCTCGGCGAAACCGTACTTCTGCATCCCGGTAAGATCGGCGTGACCGGGGCGGGGGCGCGTCAGCGGGGCGTTCCGAGCGCGACCCTCGAGCGTGGCCGCGGCCACGGGGTCGGAGCTCATGACATCCTGCCACTTGGGCCATTCGGTGTTGGCGATCTCAATGGCCACGGGCCCGCCCTGGGTCAGACCGTGCCGGACACCGCCCAGGATACGGACCTTGTCCTGTTCGAACTTCATGCGTGCGCCGCGGCCGTAACCGAGCCGACGGCGGGCCAGGGCCCGTTGAATCATCTCGGTGGTCAGTTCCACCCCGGCGGGAACACCTTCGATGATTCCCACGAGGGCCTCGCCATGAGATTCTCCGGCCGTGAGCCAACGCAACATGTTCTACTCCAGTACTCGGTTGAGGGAACCCGTACGGGCTCCCGGAAAAGCAAGAAAAACTCAGGTCAGCGGTCCAGGTGGGCCTCACGGACCCGTTCGGGGATCACGCGTTCGGGGCGGTCCACGGCCCGGCACATGGCCGCCGTGACCTCGGCTTCACGAGGGACGGGTCGATCCACGCGGCCCAGGGCGAACCAGCGCACTTGGTCGACCGCCTGAAAGATCAGCATATCCACTCCGGGCGCAATGGCTCCGCCCGCGTCACGCCACGACCGAGCGATGGCCGAGGGCCAGGGATCGTAGGCCGCGTCCAGGAGCACACCGTTCACCTTCGCACCCAGGACCCCGAACTCCGCCGCGAGTTCGTCGGCGCCGTGGGGAGGCAAGGTGGAGATCACCGCGTCGTAGTCCACCAACGACGCCGCTGCCTCACACCACGCGCGCACGGTGACGGCCGCGCCGATCCTCCCGGCGGCGTGGATGACCTTCCCGGCTCGTTGCGGGGACCGTGTGAACACGTCGATCGACGGGGCGCCCAGCTTGTGTAATGCTGCGACGGCCGCCGTGGCCGTGCCACCGCCACCGAGGATGGCGCAGCGGGGTTGCGCGGGGATCGCGCGCGCCGCGGTCAGCGCGGCCATGATGCCGGTGACGTCCGTGTTGTCCGCCACGGTGGTGCCGTCCGCCCGGAATACCAGCGTGTTGGCCACTCCCAGGGCACGAACCAGCGCGGTGCACTCATCGGCCTGCTCCGCGGCCAGGGCCTTGAGTGGCATGGTCACGGAAAATCCACGCCAGTGTCCCTCGGCCGCGCGGTCTTCCCAGAAGCGGTCCCAGTCCTGCGCGGGAACATCACAGCGTGAGTAGTCCCATGGGGCACCCAGCACGCGGTAGGCGGCTGTGTGCAGAACCGGTGACAGGGAGTGCGCCACCGGGTGGCCCAGCACCGCTGCGGCGTTTCGCTCCATGACTGCTCCCCTGCGAATCAGCTACACCGGCCCTCGTTGTCGGAACACCATTGCTGGTATTGCTCCACGTTGCGATTGTGTTCCTCGAAGTTCTCGGCAAACTTGGTCTCGCCCGTGTCGAGGTTCACGGTCACCCAGTAGTAGTAGTCGTTGTCATCCGGGTTTGCGGCGGCCTTGATCGACTCATCACCCGGAGAACCGATCGGACCCACGGGTAATCCCGGGTGGGCAAACGTGTTGTACGGGTTGGTCTTATCGCGCTTCTCCTCGTCGGACACGTGGTAGGAGCGCTTGTCCAGGCCGTAGGTCACGGACGCGTCCGACTGGATCAGACCGTTGGTCTCATCATTGGGGCGGTCGATGCGGTTGTAGATGGCACCTGCGACCTCGGGGTAGATCTCCGGGACGCCCTCGAACTCCACCAGCGAGGCCACGGTGATCACCCGGAACCATTGATCCTCGGGCACCTCGTTGTTGTTCAGCGTGGCCTTGGTGCGGTCCACCATTTCTTGGATGATTTGTTCCGCGGTGGCGTCCAACGGGAACCGGTACTCACCCGGGTGCAACCAGCCTTCGAGGGTGGGGAACTCTTCTGGAATGGCGAAGCGATCGGTGTCTTCCTTGAACGCCTCGAACTCGGACTTGTCGAGGCCCGTGGACTCGCTCAGGGTCTGGAAGGTGTCGTCAATACGCTGGGTCTGTGCAACAGCGGCGTAGTGCGAGGCCTCCCCGCGTTCCATCATCACGTCAATGACGGCGTCCGAACTCATGTGGGTCTTGAGCTGGTAATCGCCGGGTTGGATGAAGTCCTCCGGGTAGCGTTCCTGGAAGGTTTCCACGAAGTAACCGGCGTTGGCCACGACATCCTGGGATTCCAAAGAATTCGCGATCTGACCGGTGGACTGGCCCTCGCCCACGGTGACGTTGACGTCCTGGTCGCCGGCGCCGTTGTAGTCCTTGCGTTCAAACAGTCCGAAGGCGGAGCCGAGGACGGCCACCACGATCAGCAGCGCGGCAATGAACAACGCAATGGCGGTGGCCAGGGACGCACGGGAGCGGCGCTTCTGGCGGGCTGCCGTTTCCGGGGAGACGTCATGGTGTTCGAACGCGCCGGACAGACCCGCCCGCGAGCTGGGCTCGTCCGGGTCCAGCGTGCCCAGCAGGCCGCCGGACGTGGCCGAACCAGCCTCGCCGCCCTGTTGCGGGCCGCGGTGGGCCTTGTTATCTCGTGGCTGCTCGCTCACGAATGATCTCCGTCCGCCGTAGTCCGTGGTCTTCGGATATTTTCGGCGTTCTGCCGAGAACATCGTCCATTATCCGCGATCTAAGTGTCGATGGGGAAACCGGGTTCGGTTCCCGTGGACCTGCCCTGATCTATGGCCGACTGCAGGAATGTCACGGCAGCCATTTGATCAACTTTGTCCATGTGGTGCCTCCGGGATACCCCCGCATCCAGAAGGGACTGGTGCGCTGCAACCGTGGACAGCCGCTCATCCACCAACCGCACCGTTGTTTCGCACTGACGTGAGCGTAACCGATCCTGCAGGGCGGTTGCGTAGTGTCGGGCCATTTCGGTGGATCGATTTTCCTGACCGTTGAGGCTGCGTGGCAGTCCAACGTACACCGTGACCACGTGGAATTCCTCGCACATGCCCGTGATAATTTTCACATCGAAACGCTTCTTGCGGTTCTTGTCCCGCGTGACCGTCCGATGCGGCGTGGCCAGCACACAGTCCGGATCGGTCAGGGCGATTCCCACCCTGACCGATCCGACGTCCACACCCATGCGGGTGCCTTTCACGAACGTCTCGCTCACGCGCCCGCTAATGCAAGGATCTGTTGGCGCACGGCCTCGAGTGCGTCGTCGATCTTGGCCGGGTCCGATCCACCGCCCTGGGCGACGTCCGGCTTGCCGCCGCCACCGCCACCCAGCACCCCGGCTGCGGTGCGGACGAGCTGGCCCGCGGCCAGCCCGGCCTCGCGAGCGGCGTCGTTGACGGCCACCACAATGAGCGGGCGGTCATTGGCAACACCCGTGACGGCGACGACGGCCGGTTCGGAGCCCAGCCGAGTGCGCAGATCCAGCGTGAGCGAACGCAGAGCGTCCGCCGAAGCGACCTCCCCGGCATGATGCAGAACCGCGGTGACCGGGCCCAGCCGCTGCGCGTCGTTGACGAGCTGACCGGCCCGGGCCTGCATTTGCTGCTGCCGCAGAACGGTGAGCTGACGCTCGGTCTCCTTGAGCTTGTCGAGGGTCGCCGCAATCCGCTCGGGCAGCTCAGCGGTCGACTGGACCTTGAGCATGCCGGTGAGCTGACTGACCAGGGTGCGCTCGGCGGCCAGGTGATTGAACGAGTTCAGGCCCACCAGGGCCTCCACGCGGCGGTTGCCGGAGCCCACGGACTGCTCCGAGACGAGCGAGAGCGAACCCAGCTGAGCCGTGGAACCCACGTGAGTACCACCGCACAGTTCACGCGACCACGGGCCGTTCATCTCGACCACGCGCACGTTCTCGCCGTACTTCTCGCCGAACAGGGACATGGCCCCCAGCTTCTTGGCCTCGGCCAGCGGCATTTCCTGGGTGATGACCTCGAAGTCGTCGCGGATGGCCGTGTTGGAGATCTGTTCGATCTCCTGCATCTGGGATACGCTCAGGGCGGTGCCGTGCGAGAAGTCGAAACGCAGGTAACCCTCCTTGTTGAACGAACCACGCTGTACGGCGTCCGGGCCGAGCACGTCGTGCAGGGCCGCGTGCACCACGTGGGTGCCCGAGTGGGCCGCCTCGCCGTCGTGCCGGCGGCGGGAGTTCACGCGAGCGGTGACCGCAGCGCCCTGGGTGACCTCACCCGACGTGACCGTGACGCGGTGCACGGACAGTCCCTTGACGGGCTGCTGGACATCCAGGACTTCCAGGGAGAAATCCGGGCCCTCGATGACACCCACGTCGGCGGCCTGGCCACCGGCCTCGGCATAGAACGGGGTTTCCTCCAGCACCACTTCCACCTGATCGCCGGCGATGGCGGCGGGGACGGTCACGCCGTCGGAGAGCACGGCGCGCACCGCTGTCTGGGTCACCAGTTCGGCGTAACCGGTGAACACGGAACCGTGGTCATCGAGCATGCGGCGCAGCTCGGACAGATCCGCCAGGGCGCCCTTCTTGGCGCGCGCATCCGCTTGTGCGCGTTCGCGCTGTTCGCTCATCAGACCGCGGAAGGCCTTCTCGTCCACGGATACCCCGGCCTCCGCGGCCATTTCCAGGGTCAGGTCGATCGGGAAGCCGAACGTGTCGTGCAGCGCGAAGGCGTCCGCGCCACTGACAACCCGCTTCTCCGTCTTTGCCTGGGTCACCGCGTGCTCGAGGCGAGCGGTGCCCGACTCGATCGTCTTGAGGAACGCCTTTTCTTCCGCGTACGCGATCCGGGAGATCCGCTCGAAGTCATCGGCGACCACCGGGTAGACGCCCTTCATGGCGTCCCGGGACGCGGGCAGCAGCACGGGCAGGCACGGTTGCATGACCCCCAGCAGGCGCATGGAACGCACGGCGCGGCGCAGCAGACGGCGCAGGATGTAACCGCGACCCTCGTTGGCGGGGCTCACGCCATCGGCGATCAGCATGAGCGAGGAACGGATGTGGTCGGCAACCACCCGCATCCGGACGTCGTCGTCGTAGCCTTCCTGCTCCGCTTTCTCGGTACCGCGGTAGGTCCGCCCGGACAGCTCGGCGGCGGCGTCGAGCACGGGACGGACCTGGTCGGTCTCGTAAAAATTTTCCACACCCTGCAGCAACATGGCCAGGCGCTCCACGCCCAGGCCGGTGTCGATGTTCTTCTTGGGCAGGTCGCCGAGGATCTCGTAGTTCTTTCCCTGCCCCTCACCGCGCTGGTACTGCATGAACACGAGGTTCCAGATCTCGATGTAGCGGTCGTCATCGACCGCCGGACCGCCCTCCTTGCCGTAACGGGCGCCGCGGTCGTAGAAGATCTCGGAGTCGGGCCCGGCGGGGCCGGGTTGACCGGTGTCCCAGTAGTTCTCGTCGCGGCCCATGCGCTGGATGCGCTCTTCGGCAATGCCGACCACATCACGCCAGAGGTCGTAGGATTCCTGGTCGCCCTCGTACACCGTGACCCACAGGCGTTCGGGGTCCAGGCCGAAGCCACCCTTGTCCAGCGGTGCGGTCAGTAGCTCCCAGGCCATGGGGATGGCCTTCTCCTTGAAGTAGTCGCCGAAGGAGAAGTTGCCGGCCATCTGGAAGAACGTGCCGTGGCGGGCGGTCTTGCCGACCTCGTCGATATCCAGGGTGCGGATGCACTTTTGGATGGACGTGGCCCGCGGGAACGGTGCGGTCTCCTGTCCCAGGAAGTACGGGATGAACGGCACCATGCCGGCAATGGTGAACATCGCGCCGGGCTGGTGGGACACCAGCGAGGCGGACGGCACCACGGTGTGACCCCGGCTTTCGAAATAGCTCAGCCAGCGTTGGGTGATCTCGTGCGAAAGCATTACCGGTTATTTCCTTCTGATGATTGACCGCGATGGATGATCTCGGTGGATTCTACGTTGTCCTGCTCGCCCACCACAGTGTGCGGGCCGTGCGAGCCGGGGTGGCCGGCGGTGTGATCGACCGGGGTGCGCACATCGAATTGTTCGCGTAATTGCGCCTCGCGTTCGTTCATCCCGACCTTCACCCGCGCCGCAAATTCCTGCAGATGGCCGGTCACCGCCCGTACGCGCTGCACGGCCGAACCGGAGCGCAGTCCCACATCGGTACTCCGACGCCGCTGCAGTTGCCCCGCGATCGTCTCTCGTGTCTGCGGGTTGTTGGCCGCGCGGGTCGCTATGCTTCCCGCGACGGCGCCGGCGGCGATCAGCGCCAGTTTGGACCACATTCCCATGGCTTGTCCCTTCTGATCCGGCTCAACTAGTGGGTGGCTCGGGTGAATTCACGGCCCGGGCGGAACTCAGGCCTGATCGTTCACCGGTCCGGTGCCCTCCGAGGCGGGGCCGCCGCGGGGTCCGGGGTCCTGCTGAGGGGTGAAAGCGCGGCGCAGGCCGTGGGAGAACGACGCGACCTTGATGAGCGGCTGCCCCACCGTGGAAGCAACCAACGAGGACAGCGCAGACACATTCGCGGAGGCGTCCGAGACGTTGGAGGTGATGCCGTCCACCTTCTCCAACTGGGTGTTGGTGGTCGAGACCGTGCGGGTGACCTCGTCGATCAGCGGTGCGGTCCCGTCATTCAAGGAACGGATGGTCAGGCGCAACTCATCGAACACGCGACCGAGCTTGACGATCGGGACCGCCAACAAACCCACGAGCACGGCAAAAACGCCGGCGGCAATCAGTCCCGCAATATCTCCACCGTCCATGGGGCGACCCGTACCTCTCGTGTGTTGTCCTCGGTGTATGACGCGGTGCCATCGGGTGGCACGGCCGAAGGGAAACTCTACCCAACGTTGCTGGGGGTGCGGTTCAGCCACTCCCCGAAAATGCGGACAGCCCGCGGCCGAAGCCACGGGCTGTACGCTCCGCTCACCAGAAACCGGGCGCGCGGGAGAAAAGCATTACGCCATGCGGGCGTAGTACTCGACCACGAGCTGCTCTTCGCAGGTCACGGGGACCTCGGAACGCTCGGGCTTGCGGGTCAGCGTTGCCTGCAGACGGTCGATCGAAACGTCCAGGTAACCCGGGGTGTCGGGCAGGACGTCCTGGTGAGCGCCGGTGGCGGCCACCTGGAACGGAACCATCTTCTCGGAACGCGGGTGCACGTGGATCATCTGACCCGGGCGCACGCGGAACGACGGGCGATCCACCCGCTGGCCGTCCACCATGATGTGGCGGTGGACAACGGCCTGACGGGCCTGAGCCATGGTGCGAGCGAAACCGGAGCGCAGCACCAGAGCGTCCAAACGGGTCTCGAGCAGACCGATGAGGTTTTCACCGGTCTGACCCTCAACGCGCTTGGCCTCAACGTAGGCGCGGTGCATCTGCTTCTCGCGGATGTCGTACTGGGCGCGCAGGCGCTGCTTCTCGGTCAGACGCACCTTGTAGTCCGAGTCGGACTTACGGCGGGCACGGCCGTGCTCACCGGGAGCGTACGGGCGGCGCTCGAAGTACTTCTCGGCCTTCGGGGTCAGTGCGATACCGAGGGCGCGGGACTTGCGCACCTGACGGCGCGCACGCAATGCGTTGTTAGCCATGTTGCCTTTCATGCGGTCGACGGTGCACGCACGGTGGTGCGTGAACCGATCTGTGTGGTACTGGCCTCCATCGCGCGGGAATGGGTCCCGGCAGGAGAGGTGCGGATCAGCCGCAATCCGTCATTGCCTACAGTTGGCTCACATGCTCCGCGCCGTGAGGGTGCCACGGGTACGAGGTCATGACTGAGCACAGCTTGCCAGCCAGCGTTCAACTATAGCCGATTCAGTCCACGTCCTGATCCACCCAATCCAACGACTTGGTCACAGCCTTGCCCCAATTACGGAACAACTTGTCGTTGGCCTCGGTCTCACCATTGGGCTTCCAGCGCTTGTCCTCGGCCCAGTTCTCGGTGATTTCATCCAGATCGGCCCAGAAACCCACCGCCAGGCCCGCCGCGTAGGCCGCGCCCAGGGCGGTGGTCTCGGTGATCTTGGGGCGAATCACGGGCACGTCCAGCTGGTCCGCCTGGAACTGCATGAGCAACTCGTTGGCCGTCATGCCACCGTCCACCCGCAGTTCCACGAGGTCCTGGCCGGAGTCCTTGTTCATGGCCTCGACCACTTCCCGGGACTGGTAGGCGGTGGCCTCCAGCACGGCGCGGGCAATGTGTTCCTTGCGCACGTACCGGGTCAGACCGACCAGGGCACCGCGGGCGTCCGGGCGCCAATGCGGTGCGAAGAGTCCGGAGAACGCCGGCACGAAGTACGCCCCGCCGTTGTCCTCCACATCCCTGGCGAGACCTTCGATTTCCTTGGCGTCCTGGATGAGGCCCAGGTTGTCGCGCACCCATTGCACCAGGGATCCGGTCACGGCAATGGAACCCTCCAGCGCGTAGACGGGCTTCTGGCCCTCGATTTGATAGCACACCGTGGTGATCAGCCCGTTCTCGGACTGCACCGGCTGCTCACCGACGTTCATCAGCAAGAAGTTGCCGGTGCCGTACGTGTTCTTGCCCATGCCGGGCTCGAAGCAGGTCTGACCGAACATGGCGGCCTGCTGGTCACCCAGGATGCCGGCAATGGGCACGCCGCCCACAAAGCCTCGTGAGCGGCCCTTGCCGTAAACCTCGCTGCTGGAACGGATCTCGGGAAGCATGGACATAGGGACGTCCATGGCATCAGCCAGGTCCTTGTTCCAGCTCAACGTCTCGATGTTCATCAGCAGCGTGCGGGACGCATTGGTGACGTCCGTGACGTGCACCCCGCCGTTGGGACCACCGGTCATGTTCCACACGAGCCAGCTGTCGGTGGTGCCGAACATGAGCTCACCGGCCTCGGCCTTCGTGCGAGCGCCGTCCACGTTGTCCAGGATCCACTTGATCTTGGGACCGGCGAAGTAGCTGGCCAGCGGCAGGCCCGTGCGCTTGCGGAAGCGATCCACTCCCCCGTTCTTCGCGAACTCGTCCACGATCGCCTGGGTGCGAGTGTCTTGCCACACAATGGCGTTGTAGACCGGCTTACCGGTGGTGCGGTCCCACACGACCGTGGTTTCACGCTGGTTGGTGATGCCCACCGCGGCGATATCGTCCTTGGTGAGTTCGGTTTCGGCCAGGGCATCGGCCACGACGCGGCGCACGTTGCTCCAGATCTCGGTGGCATCGTGTTCGACCCATCCGGCGCGCGGGAAGATCTGTTGGTGCTCCTGCTGACCGACGCCGATGATGCTGCCGGAGTGATCGAAGATGATGGCCCGGGTGCTCGTGGTTCCCTGGTCGATGGCCATCACGTACCGGGCCTCGGTGGCGCCGTTGGCGTTCTTGCCGTTCGTGGCGGTGGTGCTGGATCGCTTGGTCATGGTGGTAACTCCTCACATCGTTGTGGTGGTAGTTGGAAAATCAGAAGTTGGACGACGGGTAAATCTGGAAAATGCCACCGGCGATCAACGCGCCGAGAATGGGGCCCACGATCGGGACCCAGGCGTAACCCCAGTCGCTGCCGCCCTTGCCCCGGATCGGGAGGATCGCGTGCGCAATGCGGGGCCCGAGGTCACGAGCCGGGTTGATGGCGTAACCGGTGGGCCCGCCCAGGCTGGCACCAATGCCGACCACCAGCAGCGCCACGGCCAAGGGACCCAACTCCGAGGGCGTTCCGCCGAACATGAGAATCACGAAGATCAGCACGAAGGTCGCGATGGCCTCGGTCACCACGTTCCACGGGTAGGAGCGGATTTCCGGCCCGGTGGCGAACGTGCCGAGCTTCGCCGCCGGGTCCAGGGGCTCGTCGTAGTGCTGTTTGTGGGCGATCCACGCGATCACGGCACCCAGGAAAGCACCCAGGAGTTCGGCCGCGAAGTACACCAGGGTGGAGGCCGCGGTCACGGCCACCCCCGGGGCGTACTCCGGGGCGCCGGAGGCCCAGAGGCCCACCGTCACGGCCGGATTCAGGTGCGCCCCGGACTGCCATGCCACGTAGACACCGGCGAACACGCCGAGGCCCCAACCGAAGTTGATCAGCAGCCAGCCGCCGGCATTGCCCTTGGTCTTTCCCAATAAGTGGTTGGCCACCACACCCACGCCCAGCAGCGTCAGCATGGCCGTGCCCAGCACTTCGGACCAGAACACCGTGCCCAGGGGCACCACTTCTGCTGCTTCCATGGGCAGCAGCGCCGTCATTGCGGTCATTAAGTGACTCCTTCGATCTCGTTCTTCAATCGGTGGTCAGGGGGACCGGTGGCTTACGTGGTTGCCCGGGTCGGCACGTGTCCGGTTCGTTGTGGGGTGCCGTTGCCGATTCACAGGGTGTTCAACGACGGCGCCGCGGCCCGTGCCGCCGCGGCGGCCGTGTCGTCGGCGGTTTGCGCGGCGGCGTCCTCGGCGGCGCAGAGGTCTCGGTAGGCCCGAACCTCTTCCGCCCTGCGCTCGGCATCCCAATCGAGCTCTTCGGCCAGCAGGTCGGCAACCTCTTCGACCACGGCGAGACCGTGATCGGGCTGGTCGTAACTCATGCGCGTGCGGGTGTGGAAGGCGTCCCCCAGGTGCAGCACACCCTCGTTGCGTGCGGCCTGCACGATCTCGGCGCGCACGTAATCCGGGGCACCCTGGAGCGGCTCGGCGAGGTCCGCGCGTTCGTCCACGAGGGCCCCGATCTCGCAAATGGCGGAGCCGTAGCGGTTGAGCAGATGCTCGACCGTCTCCGGTGTCCACCCGTAGCGGTTGCTGATCTGTTCCACCTGGCGGGTCAGGGGAAGATAGCCGTCGGCACCGTGCAGCAGGGTCCGTTCGGTCACGGAGGGCAGTTGTTTGGCGCGGTCCTTACCGAGCGCGAAATCCACGGCGTCCTGGGCCATGATCCGGTAGGTCGTCAGTTTGCCGCCGGCAATGGAGATCAGCCCCGGAACCACTTCCGCCACCGTGTGCTCGCGAGAGACCTTGGTGGAAACCGTCTCCGTGCCCTCCTTGACTCCCGGTTGCAGCAGAGGACGCAAACCGGCGAAACTGCCGATCACGTCTTCGCGGGTCAGTGGCTCGGCCAGGACCACGTTGGCGTGGTCAATCACGTAGTCGATATCGGCCGCGGTGACGACGGGCGCGGAAATATCCTGTTCGTACGGGGTGTCCGTGGTTCCGATGATCCAGTAGTGCTCCCACGGAATCACGAACAGCACGGATTTCTCGGTCTGCAGGATCAAACCCACCTCGCCCTTGATTCGCTCACGGGGCACCACAATGTGGATGCCCTTGGAGGCCATGACCTTCAACCCGCCGTCCGTGTCGGCCAGGTCCTGGGTTTCCTCGGTCCACACGCCCGTCGCCGCAATGACCTTGCGAGCTCGAATCTCGAAACTCTCCCCGGTCTCGAGGTCCGTGACGCGGGCGCCGACTACGGCGTCGTCGTCCTTGAGGAGGCCCGTGACCTTGGTGCGTGAGGCGGCCAGCGCGCCGTATCCGGCGGCGGTTCGGATCAGGGTCAGAACCAAGCGTGCGTCGTCCACTCGCCCGTCCCAGTACTTGACGGCACCGACCATCGCACCCGGCTTGATGCTGGGGAACGCCTCCTGGACCCCGCGCCGAGACAGGTGGCGGTGGAACGGCATGGACGCCACCTTGGATCCGACGTGGGCCAGGGTGTCGTAGAGCCCGATTCCGGCGGTCACGTACGGTCGTTCCCAGAAACGGTGCAGGATCGGGTAGAGGAACGGGACAGGCTTCACCAAGTGGGGCGCCAGGGTGTAGAGCAACCGTTCCCGTTCGTGGAGGGCTTCCGTGACGAGTTTGAAGTCCAATTGCTGCAGGTAGCGCAGCCCGCCGTGGACCAGTTTGGAGGACCACCGTGATGTGCCACCGGCCCAGTCCTGCGCTTCCACGATCCCGGTGCGCAGACCGCGGGTGACGGCGTCCAGAGCCACGCCCGCACCCGTGATGCCACCGCCGATCACCAGAATGTCCAATGCGGGACCATCGGCCATCTCGCGCAGGGCGGCGCGGCGGGATTCGGGGTTCAAAACTGTGGTTCTCATGGGAGCTACCTCACTCAACCTATGTACGTATTCATGTGGTGTGCGGAATCTAAAAGACCGCGCTACGGCCGGAAGTGTGATCTGCATCCCATTACCGGGCCGTGCGACCCACTATGCCGCGCCAATGCACGTATGCTCAACTCAATTGCACACACGTGCACCAGGGAGAAGAGTCCATGCACGACGATTCATTGCTGTACCAAGCCGCGGAACTCTACTTCGTTCAGGACATGACCATGGGAGCCGTGGCGGACCGGTTTGGTGTCTCGCGCTCCACGGTGTCGCGCATGCTCACCGAAGCCAAGAACCGAGGCATTGTCAGAATCTCCCTGCGCCCACCCGAGCACCCGCCCGATCGGCTGTCGCGGCGGTTCCACGAGATGTTCGGGGTCACCGCACACATTGCCGGCACACACCGGGCATCCCACAACGGCCCGCGCCTGGAGGCTGTCTCGCGCTACGCGGCGAACCTGCTCACGGAATGGGTCGAGGACGGTTCAATTCTCGGCGTCGCGTGGGGCACCACGACCTCCACCATTGCCGCGCACCTGGGTCAGACCAGCGCGCAGGACGTCACGGTGGTGCAGCTCAACGGTGCTGCGGGCCCGCGGACCACGGGGGCGGGAACCTCAACCCCGCTGCTTTCGAGCATGGCGCGGGCCTTCAACGCCGAGCTCTACCCGTTCCCCACTCCCGCGTTCTTCGATCTCGAGGAGACCCGCACCCTGTTGTGGAAGGAATCATCCGTGCGCCGCATTCTGGCCGTCCGTTCCGCCGTGGACCTGGCCATGTTCAGCGTGGGCGCCTTTCACGGCCCCGTGTTGTCCCAGGTGTACACGGAGGGTCATCTCAGTCAGGCGGCGCTGCGCAGTCTCAACGAGAACCGCGTGGTCGGCGACATGTGCACGGTGTTCATTCGGGAGGACGGCAGCTACTCGGACATCGACGTCAATCGCAGGGCATCCGGGCCCACCCCGTCGGATCTGGCCCGGATTCCCCGCCGCCTGTGCGTGGTGTCCGGGCGACACAAGGTGCGCGGCATCCTGGGCGCCCTGCGCTCCGGCGCCGTCACCGACCTGGTGATCGATGACCTCACCGCCAAGGACGTTCTCGACCACGTCGATTCCCATGGGCCGACCGTCCCTGTCTGATGGATCGCCGCACTTATCTCGGGCGGCCACGGGTCATGGTTGGTCACCGCGAATGATGTCGCGCAGGCGTTGGACCCTCGGTGAAAGATCACGTTCGTGGCCGTAGGGCGTGGGTCGGTAATAATCCCGCCCCACGAGCTCGTCCGGCGGGTACTGCTGGGAGGCCACGGCATTGGGTTGATCGTGGGCGTACAAATAACCGTCCCCGTGTCCCAGGGCGGCCGCCCCCTTGTAGTGACCGTCTCTCAGGTGTGTGGGCACCGGCCCGGCCTTACCCGCGCGAACATCCGCAATGGCCTCGTTGATGGCCGTGTAGGAGGCATTGGACTTGGGGGAGGTGGCCAAGTGAGTGACCGCCTGGGCCAGCGGAATGCGACCCTCGGGCATCCCGATCAATTGCACCGCCTGCGCGGCCGCGACCGCGGTCTGCAATGCGGTGGGGTCAGCCATGCCGACGTCCTCGGACGCGGAAATGATCAGGCGGCGCGCAATGAACCGCGGGTCCTCCCCCGCTTCGAGCATGCGCGCCAGGTAGTGCATGGCCGCGTCCACATCGGAACCACGAATGGACTTGATGAACGCGCTGATCACGTCGTAGTGCTGGTCGCCCTGCTTGTCGTAGCGCACGGCGGCGCGATTGAGGGCTTCCTCCGCGTGCTCCACGGTGATGGTCACGGGGCCGACGGCGCGCGGCCCCGCTTCTCGATCGGACTCCGTGCCGTCATGGGAGAAGGCCACGCCCGCGGCGGCGTCCAGAGAAGTCAATGCCTTGCGGGCATCACCTCCGGCCATGTCGAGCAGGTGGTTCTTGGCGTCCTCGTCGAGGGTGACCTCGCCGTTGAGGCCGCGCCGGTCGGTCACGGCGCGATCCAGCAGGTCCGCGATGTCGGAACGGTCCAGGGGTTGCAGCGTGAGCATGAGCGAGCGGGACAGCAGCGGTGAGATCACCGAGAAGGACGGGTTCTCCGTGGTCGCCGCAACCAGAATGACCCACCCGTTCTCCACACCGGGCAGCAGCGCGTCCTGCTGGGCCTTGGTGAAGCGGTGGATTTCGTCCAAGAACAACACCGTGCTGCGTCCGTGCAGGTCCCGATCGGTCAGGGCTTCGTCCATGACCCGGCGCACGTCTTTGACGCCCGCGGTGATGGCAGACAGTTCCACGAAAGTCGTGCCGTGACCGCGCGCGATCACGTGCGCGATCGTTGTTTTCCCGGTTCCCGGGGGTCCCCACAGGATGATGGAATTCGCACCGGCGGGACCGGCATCAGTTCCCGCCAGCACTCGCAGCGGCGAACCCGCGCGGAGCAGGTGCTTTTGACCGACCACCTCGTCCAACGTGCGCGGTCGCATCCGAACGGCCAACGGTGCACGCCCCCGGCCGCGGCTCGGCGCGGGAGTCTCCTCCCGGTCGGGCTCGTCCGGGTCGGGCAGGTCAAACAGTGAAGCGCTCACGCTGATGACCCTAGCGTGACGCTCGGACACGCAGCGCCGGTCACTGCCGTCCGTGGGTGCCCGATCTGGGGCAGTCCAGGTCGTCGCTGTCCACGATGATGGTCACGGGTCCGTCGTTGATCAGCTCCACCTGCATCCGGGCACCAAAGACACCGGTACCGACATCCACCCCGGCTTCGCGCAGGGATTCCACGAACTGATCGAAGATCGGCTCGCTCACATCCCCGGGCGCCGCCGCCGACCACGAAGGCCGCCGTCCCTTCCGGACATCCGCGTAGAGGGTGAACTGGCTGACGGCCAGCACGGGTGCCGACAGATCCACGCACGACTTCTCCCCGGGAAGAATCCGCAGGGCGGCAACTTTCTCCGCCAGCTTCTTCGCTGTCCCCGGTGTGTCGTGATGGGTGACTCCCACGAGGGCCAGCAGCCCGGGTCCGCTGATCTCTCCCGTCACCGACCCCTCCACCGTGACGGAGGCCCGGGACACCGTTTGCAGCACTATTTTCATGAGCCAAGTTCATCACACCGTTCGTGAGTGCTCGGCGGCCTCACGCGCCACCCTGTGTCGCGGCCGCGGCACCGAGCTCAGCATGGGTGATTTGACGGGTGGGCCGCGGGAGCCCCAGGTCGAGTAGTTCGAAGGCATTGCCGGGCCCCGCGTGCAAGGCCGTGCCCGGGTCGATCATGGTCCACTGCTGGTGCTCCGTCATGGGCTCGCTGGCCACCACGGTGACCGTGTTGTTCGACGGGTCGGGTCCGTGCACCCGCATGAACGAGGACGTGAGGCGCACCAAGCCCGGGTCGGCGCCGGCCGGATGCGAGCCCGTGCCGCGGCGGCCGGTGATGTACCACAGCGGATTGGTGTCCGGATAACGCACGGCCCAGACTTCGCGCGGCGTGGCGAACACGCAATTGAGGCAGTACAGGGACACGTTGCGGGCCAGCCACGTCAAACACTCCCGCAGTGCGCGGAGGACATCCCCGGCGGCTTCTCGTACGTAGGAGGTCAGTAGCGCGAAATACCGCTCGCTGTCGGTGGTGCCGAGCGCCAGGTCGGACACGCCCCGCCGAGCGAGTTCCCGGTCCAGGACCTCCAGGGATCGAATCACACCGTTATGGGCGAACATCCGTCCCTCCTGCTCGAACGGATGCGTGTTGGCCACGTTCAGCTCACCCTCGGTCGCAAATCTCACGTGCGCCACGAAACTCGTGCCGGTCATGTCCTGGGCGGCGCGAGTGAACGCGGGATCCAGGTAGGCCGCGAGCGCGGACCTGACGAGATGCGGGGCCCCGTTGGGTTCGAACGTGCCGATTCCGGCGCCGTGGGGCTGGCGCCTGCTTTGCCGCGAGAGTGAATCCGGGGCGTTCAGCAGCCAGAACGAGCAGGTCTGCGGTTGTGCTCCGGTGTGGAGCCCGAACAGTCTGCACACGGCAACCTCCCGGGAGGTGTTTCGCGCGGTGAGCGTGTGCTCGAGCTTACTCCTGGAGGGCGCGATCGAGGTCGCGGCGGTCCTCGAGAAAACGACGACGCCCCGTCAACACCACCCCGGCCGTCAGCGCGAGCAACATGAGCCACAGGTAGCCGAACGAGGCCCACCACGACCCGCCCCACGTGAACAGCACACCGAAGATGAGCGGTCCGATACAGCCCGCCAGATATCCCGCGCCCTGCCCGAACCCGGAGAGCGCGCCCGCGCCGGCCGTGGTGCGCGTGCGGGCGTTGATGAGCGTGAGCGCCAGCGGGAAGGAGGCCTGCGCGAACCCGAAGACCGTGATCCAGACCCACACGGTGTCCAGCGGCCCCCAGTGCGCGGTGGTCCACAGCAACAGTCCCAGGTATCCCAGGGCGTACAGGGCAACGGCGGTGAGCCCCAGCCCGGTGGTCCGCGTCACGCGCCGCACCAGCAGCGGCACCACTAGGCTCACCGGAATCCCCAGGATCGCGTAATAGGAGAGCATGAGCCCGGCCTGGTGTTCGGTGAACCCGTAGCTGACGAGCACGCGCGGCAACCATGTGAACATGGAAAACGTGTTGGACGAGGTGCCCACGAACAGCAGCACGAGCCCCCACCCGATCGGGGATTGCCACGGCTTGACCGCCGCTCGCGCCGCGCCCGGGTCGACCGACGACGCCGCTCGCGCACCGTCCCGGCGCACGCTCACCCACATGAGCAACCACGGCACGAGAGCGGCCAGCGAAAAGACCGCCCACGAGCCGATCGAGAAACGCCACCCGGCGGCGTCGGCGAGCGGGACCGCGAAGAACGGGGCGGCCGCGGTGGACAATCCCAGGAGCATGGAGTAGATCGCGGTGAGCGGGGCGATGTGTTCGCGGAAGTACTTCTTGATGATGGGCGGCAGGGTGACGTTACCGATCCCCAGCCCGATCATGATCAGCAGGGAAAAACCCAGGAACGGTACGGGGGCGGAGCTGACGGCGCGGGCGATCAGACCCAGGGCCGCAAGCGCACTGGCAAGGCTCAGCAACGCTTCCAGGCTGACCCGGCGCATTGCGGCGGCCGTCAAGAATCCCGTGAGAGCGAACCCGAGGGTGGGCACCATGGCCAGCACCCCGATGGAGGCCGCGTCCAGCGCCACGTCTTCCCGCACGCGGTCCAGCACGGGTGACACACCGGACACCGCCAGGCGCAGGGAGAACGCGGACAGCACGATGCCGGCCAGGGCAATCAGGCCCCGACCGGCAAAGTTCTTGTGATGCGCGCGTGCTACTGGGAATCGCCCTTCGCGCCGGCGTCGTCCTCGTTCTGAGCTGTCTTCTCGGCCTTGGGGCCCTTGGGCTCCGGCTTGGCGTCCACGCCGGCTTCCTTGCGCTGCTGGGCCGTGATGGGCGCGGGAGCGGCGGTCAACGGGTCGTAGCCGTTACCGGTCTTGGGGAAGGCGATCACGTCGCGGATGGAGTCGGTGCCGGCCAGCAGGGCCACCACGCGGTCCCAGCCGAAGGCGATGCCGCCGTGCGGGGGTGCGCCGAACTGGAAGGCGTCCAGCAGGAAGCCGAACTTCTCCTGGGCCTCCTCCCGTGACAGGCCCATCACGCGGAACACGCGGTCCTGCACGTCACGGCGGTGGATACGGATGGAACCGCCCCCGATCTCGTTGCCGTTGCACACGATGTCGTAGGCGTAGGCCAGGGCGTCACCGGGGGTGGTGTCGAAGGTGTCGAGGAACTCGGGCTTGGGCGAGGTGAACGCGTGGTGCACCGCCGTCCAGGCGCCGGAGCCCACCGCCACGTCACCCGACTCCACGGCGTCCGCTGCGGGTTCGAACAGCGGGGCGTCCACGATCCAGACGAAGGCCCAGGCGTCGTCGTCGATCAGGCCGGTGCGGTGACCGATCTCGACGCGCGCGGCACCGAGCAGTGCGCGGGATGATTTGGGTTCGCCGGCGGCGAAAAAGACGCAGTCGCCCGCTTTGGCGCCCACGGCCTCGGCCAGCCCGGCCTTCTCCTCGTCGGAGATGTTCTTGGCCACGGGACCGGTGATCTCGCCGTCCTCCTTGAACAGCATGTACGCCAGTCCGCGAGCACCGCGCTGCTTGGCCCATTCCTGCCAGGCATCGAGCTGACGGCGCGGCTGGGAGGCACCGCCGGGCATGACCACGGCGCCCACGTAGGGAGCCTGGAACACGCGGAAGGGGGTGTCCTTGAAGTAGTCGGTGAGGTCGGTGAGTGTGAGGTCGAACCGCAGATCCGGTTTGTCCGTGCCGTAATCGGCCATGGCCTGCGCGTAGGTCATGCGCTGGATGGGCGTGGGGATCTCCACGTCGATCAGCGACCACAGGGCCTTCACGATGGACTCGCCCAGGGCAATGATGTCGTCCTCCTCGACAAAGGAGGCCTCGATGTCCAGCTGGGTGAATTCGGGCTGGCGGTCCGCACGGAAGTCCTCGTCGCGGTAGCAGCGGGCGATCTGGAAGTACTTCTCGATGCCGCCCACCTGCAGCAACTGCTTGAACAACTGCGGGGATTGCGGCAGCGCGTACCACGAACCCGGCGAAAGACGGGCCGGGACCACGAAGTCACGGGCACCCTCGGGGGTGGAGCGGGTCAGCGTGGGGGTTTCCACCTCCAGGAAACCCTGGTCGTGGAGCAGATTGCGGGCCACGCGGTTGACCTCGGAGCGCAGGCGCATGATGCGAGCGGGCTCGGGGCGGCGCAGGTCCAGGTAGCGGTACTTGAGGCGCGCTTCCTCACCGACCTCCACGTGCTCGTCGATCTGGAACGGCAGCGCCGCGGAGGTGTTGAGCACGGTGAGCTCATCGACCATGACCTCGACCTCGCCGGAGGGCAGGTTCGGGTTCTCGTTGCCTTCGGGGCGGCGCTCGACCGTGCCGGTGACCTGCAGGACGAACTCGTTGCGCAGCTGATGGAACTCGGCCTCGTCCCGCACCACGATCTGTGCGACGCCGCTGGCATCGCGCAGATCCACGAACGCCACTCCACCGTGGTCACGGCGGCGGTCCACCCAACCGGCCAACGTGACCGTGTCGCCGGTGTTCTGGGCGCTCAATGATCCGAGTTCATGCGTTCGCAGCAAGAAATATCCACCTTTTCCTGTTTGGGGAGTTGGCTCGACCGTCGCGTTCGCCGGCCGGTGGGCCGGACGCGGCTCGGTGGCCGGGTCAGTCTGGTTGAAAGTCTACAAGTCTCAGGCGGTCTCGCTCGCCTGGACCGTGGGGTGCACGTCCTCCCGCGGGGGCTGCCAGGCGGTGGGATCCGCGGTGACCTGCTCGCCCGACCGGATGTCCTTGACCCCGTGGGTGACACTGCCGTCCTCCTGGACGGTCGAGAACCACACGAACGGAATGCCTCGGCGCTCGGCGTAGCGGATCTGCTTGCCGAATTTCTGGGGCGACGCCGCCACTTCGGTCGCGATGCCCCGGGCGCGCAGTTGCCCGGCCACGTCCTGGGCCGCAGACCAGGACGCGTCATCGTTGAGCGCCACGAGCACAGCCGACGGCACCGCACGCGATGGCCTGGCCATGTTCTGCGACAGGATGCGGGTGACCAGGCGGGTCACCCCGATGGACAGGCCCACGCCGGGGAAGTTCTTCTTACCCGTCGAGGCCAGGGATTCGTAGCGACCGCCGGAGCACACCGAGCCCAACTGTTCGTGGCCCACGAGCACCGTTTCGTACACGGTGCCGGTGTAGTAGTCCAGACCGCGCGCGATCGACAGGTCGGCGTTGACCTTGCCGGGAGCACGGCGGGCGGCCTCACCCACCACGTCCGCGAGTTCGCTCAGGCCCTCCTCCAGCAGCTCGTTGCTCACGCCCAGTGCGCGCACCTGTTCCACGAAGGACGTGTCCTCGGTGCGGATACTCGCCAGGTCCAGCGCCGACGCCGCTTGCTCGGCACTCGCGCCCACGTTCGCCTGCAGGTTCGCGATCACGGCCTCGCGACCGATTTTCTCGAGCTTGTCGATCTCGCGCAGCACGGCGGGTGCGTCGTCCAGGCCGATGCCGCGGTAGAAGCCCTCGGCGAGCTTGCGGTTGTTCACGCGCAGCACGAACGGGGGGATGGGCAACCGGGACAGCGCCTCGATCATGACCAGGGCCAGTTCCACGTCGTAGCGGAAGGCCAGGGTGCCGTCGCCCACCACGTCGATGTCGGCCTGGGTGAACTCGCGGGCGCGACCCTCCTGCGGGCGCTCGCCGCGCCACACCTTTTGAATCTGGTAGCGGCGGAACGGGAACGTCAGATACCCGTTGTTCTCCACCACGTAGCGGGCGAAGGGGACGGTCAGGTCGAAGTGCAGCGCGAGCGCACCCTCCCGGGGGGTTTTCTCGTCCTCGTCCTGGTGCAGCCGGGACACGCCGTAGACCTCTTTGTCGATCTCGCCCTTGCGCAGCAACTGCTCGACGGTTTCCACGGCGCGGGTCTCGATGGAGGAGAAGCCGTGCAGTTCGAACGTGCGGCGCAGTTCGTCCAGGACGTGTTGCTCCACGATCCGCTCTTCCGGAAGCCATTCGGGGAAACCGGACAGGGAGGTGGTGCGGGCCATGGGTGGGTTCTCCTTGGTGCGAAAGCGGGGTCCCGGCGTGCGCTCCGGGACGTGGTCATGGAAAGGCCCCGAGCGGCGTCGTGGTGTGTGGTGCCATTCTAGGCCGCCGTGGTCGATAGGATGGCCGTATCGATGACCGATTCCACGCGCCGTGTGACCAACGCCCGCTTTGCCGGGGCCTCGCCACACGGTCGTGGACGTGGAGAGAGAGTTATAGCGGTGACAGAACGTCCTGAATCCGACGACCGGCCCCAGACCCCCGAGGCGGCCCCCGTGCCCGCTCCCCCGGCGCGCCCGGCCAAGCCCGCAGCACCCGCCGCACCGGGCCCGGCGCGGCCCGCAACGCCGGCACATGTCGCGCCGCACCCCACGGCCGGTGCCGTTCCCGTACCCGCGGCAGCCGCGCCCTCGGCCCCCGTGGTGGCGCCCGCTGAGCCGGCCCAATCCGCTGCGTCCCACGAAACGGCCAAGCCTTCCCTGGCCACCCCGGAATCCGTGGCGCGCGCCAAGCAGCACGGCCGCGCGGACGAGAACGGCACCGTGTACGTGAGCGTGGCCGGCCAGGAGTACGAGTGCGGCCAGTTCCCGGACGCGACCGAGGACGAGGCCATTGCCTACTTCGCGCGCAAGTTCGACGACGCCGAGGCGCAGGTCGACCTGCTCGAACAACGACTTGCCGCCAAGGCCCCCACCACGGACATGCGTAAAACCGTGGAACACGTGCGCGAGCAGGTGGCCGCCCGTGGCATGGTGGGTGATCTGGCCGGGCTTGCCGCACGTCTGGACACCCTGGACGTGTCGATCGGGCAGGCGGAGGTGCGCGAGAAGGAAGACCAACAACGGGCCAAGGCCGAGCAGCTGGCTCACCGCACGGCCATCGTGGAGGCCGCGGAAAAGGTCGCCGGTCAGGACCCCGAGAAAACCCAGTGGAAGCACTCCTCGGAGCGCATGGGTGAACTCTTCGACCAGTGGAAGGCGCATCAACGTTCGGGCGTGCGGCTGTCCAAGTCCGACGAGGAGTCCTTGTGGAAACGGTTCCGTAAGGCCCGCACCACCTTCGATCGCCATCGCAAGGCGTTCTTCTCCAAACTGGACGAGACCAATGCCAAGGCCAAGCGCGCCAAGGAAGCGCTGATCATCGAGGCCGAGGCGCTGTCCGGCTCCACCGATTGGGGGCCCACCGCCTCCAAGTACCGCGATCTCATGGATCGTTGGAAGGCCTCGCCCCGCGCGTCCCGCAAGGACGACGACGCCCTGTGGTCCCGTTTCCGTGCCGCCCAGGACGTGTTCTTCAACGCGCGTAAGGCCGCCAACGAGCAGATCGACCACGAGTTCGAGGCGAACCTGGTGGTCAAGGAGCAGCTGCTCGACGAGGCCAAGAAGATCCTTCCCGTCAAGAACCTCGATCAGGCGAAAAAGGAACTCGCGGCGGTACAGGCTCGCTGGGAGGAGGCCGGTAAGGTTCCGCGCGCGCACATGCGTCGGGTGGAGAACGAACTGCGCGCCATCGAGGACGCCGTCAAGAAGTCCGAGGACGACCAGTGGCGCCGTTCGGACCCCGAGACCAAGGCCCGCTCCAACTCCATGTTGACGCAGCTCGAGAGCAAGATCGCCGACCAGGAGTCCGCGATCGAGGCCGCTCGCAACTCCGGCAACGAGAAGAAGGCCGCCACCCTCGAGAAGGACCTCGCCACAAGCGAGCAGTGGTTGGCCACGTTGCGGGCCTCGGCGTCCGAGCTGAACTGAACGACACCACGCGCATGAGCTGAGCCGAGCCGAGCGAACTGCACACTGAACGGGGATCGCCCTGGTTGTCCACAACCGGGGTGATCCCCGTTTCCTTGTCCCCCGCCCATCGGTTCTGATGGGGTCATGACGTCACCGCGGCCGCTGGCCCCCGATTCCGCCCATCCGCTTCCGCCCGGTGCGGGATACCTTCGGGCGCTGCGTCCGGGTGACCCCTTCAGCAGCGGCGAGCTCACCGCAATGGTTTCGGACGGGATTCTGCGCAGGGTCGTCCTGGACGCATACGTGCCCGTGGGTGTTGCTCTCACCCGGGCCACCAAGGTCCGGGTGCTGCGAGCGGTCATCCCTCAGCACCTCCAGCGGCGAGGGGTGCTGGGCAGATTGGGGGCCGCGTGGTTCTACGATTGCGCCGATGTCCCGGACCCGCTTCCGATCCTCGTGGCCAAGGACGCCCGGACCACCACCACGCTCCCGCATGGGTTCAGCCTGCATCAGACCGTCTTCAACGCCTTCGATCGCGTGTCCCACGAGGCAATGTCGGTCACCAGTCCACTGCGCACCGCGGTGGACGTGGCGCTTCACGTCGACACCCCGGAGGGCACCCGGGCGCTGCACTGGCTCATGGCCTCACCGCACTTGCATTGCCCACCCGAACTCGTCCTGGCCGCCCTGGACGCCGTGGGGAAAAAACCGGGACGTCGGCAGGCCCTGGCCCGCGTGCGGAAAGTGGGGCGGGCCGTGGAACGCGGCTACGAGGCGACCGGGCGGTGACCCGAGGTGCGATACACGTCGTACACGCCGTCGATCCGTCGCACCTGGTTGAGCACGTGATCCAAATAGCGGGTATCGCCCATTTCGAACGAGAACCGGGAGATGGCCAACCGGGATCGCGAGGTGTGCACCTGGGCGGAGAGGATATTCACGTGGTTCTCGGACAGCACCCTGGTGACGTCGAGCAGCAGCGAGTGCCGGTCGAGTGCTTCCACCTGGATCTCCACCAGGAACAGTGAGGATTGGGTGGGAGCCCAGCTGACGTCCTTGACGCGCGGATCGTCGTTGGTCACCAGTGACTTCATGTTGTTGCAGTCCTTGCGGTGCACGGAGATTCCCGCGCCGCGGGTCACAAAGCCGAGGATCTCGTCCGGGGGCACCGGGGTGCAGCAGCGAGCCAACTTCACGTACACGTCGGACATGCCCTGGACCACCACGCCGGAATCGGACACGGTGGCCCGGGCGGGCGCGGTGACCTTGGTGGTTTCGGCGAAATCCTCTTCCGTACCCTCCGCGCCGCCGTGATGCTCGATGAGCTTCTCCACGACCTGTTGGGCGTTGACCGTGTCGCTTCCGATCGCCTCGTAGAGCGCCGCCACGTCCGAACGGTTGAAGTCCTGGGCCACCGAGACGAGCGACTCGTGGGTCACCGTGCGTTGCAGCGGCAGGTGATGCTTGCGCAGCGCCCTGGTCAGCAGGTCCTTGCCCCGCTCAATGGCTTCCTCGCGGCGTTCCTTGGAATGCCACTGCCGGATCTTGGTGCGCGCCCGCGGGGAACCCACGAACTTGAGCCAGTCCTGTGACGGGGAGGCGGATTCCGACTTGGAGGTCAGGATCTCGACCCGGTCGCCGTGCTGTAGTTGGGAGGACAGCGGCACCAGTTTGCCGTTCACCCGGGCGCCGATCGTGTGGTTACCCACCTCGGTGTGCACCGCATAGGCGAAGTCCACCGGGGTGGAACCCGTGGGTAGCGCCATGACCTCACCCTTGGGTGTGAAGACGTACACCTCCGCGGTGTTGATCTGGTACCGCAGTGAATCCAGGAAGTCCGAGGAGTCCTTGGCCTCCTCCTGCCACGAGACCAGGGAACTCAACCAGTTGAGCTCTCCCGCCTTGGCCTTGGGAGTGGCCGAATTGGCCTGGTTGACCTGGTTCTTGTACTTCCAGTGAGCGGCCACACCGTATTCGGCGCGGTGGTGCATCTCGCGGGTGCGGATCTGGATCTCCACCGGGCGTCCGTGCGGGCCGATCACGGTGGTGTGCAGCGACTGGTACATGTTGAACTTGGGCATCGCGATGTAGTCCTTGAACCGCCCCGGGAGGGGGCTCCACTTCGCATGCAGCACGCCGAGGGCGGCATAACACTCACGCACCGAGTTCACGAGCACACGGGCGGCCTGGAGATCGTGGATCTCATCGAAATCCTTACCCCGCACGATCATCTTCTGGTAAATCGAGTAGTAGTGCTTGGGGCGGCCGGTGATCGTGGCGTCAATGCCGGACTTGTCGAGTTCCGCGGCGATCAACCCGCGGATCGTGGCCAGATTCCGTTCGCGTTCGGGCGTGCGCTCCCCCACCATGCGGACGATTTCTTCATAGACCTTGGGGTACAGGGCGGAGAAGGAAAGATCCTCGAGCTCCCACTTGATCGTGTTCATACCCAGGCGGTGCGCGAGTGGCGCGAAGATCTCCAGCGTTTCGCGCGCCTTTTTGGACGAGGACGAGGAGGACACGAACCGCCACGTTCGTGCGTTGTGCAACCGGTCCGCGAGCTTGATCACGAGCACGCGGATGTCCTTGGCCATGGCCACGATCATTTTGCGTACGGTTTCTGCCTGGGCGTTCTCGCCGTACTGGATCTTGTCCAGCTTGGTCACACCGTCCACGAGCACGGCGACCTCTTCACCGAAGTCCTGGGTGAGCTGCTCCAGCGAGTAGTCGGTGTCCTCCACGGTGTCATGCAGAAGACCCGCCACCAGGGTGGCCCCCGTCATGCCCAGTTCGGCGAGGATCGTGGTGACCGCCACCGGGTGAGTGATGTAGGGATCCCCGGACTTGCGCTTTTGTCCCTCATGGTAGAAATCCGCCACGGCGAACGCGCGTTCCAGGACATCCAGGTCCTCATCCGGATGCGTGGCGCTCACGCTGCGCAGCAACGGGACCAGGATGGGCGAGCGCGGAACGGACTCACCCGTCAAGGCCGAGAGCGTGGACCGGGTGCGTTCGCTGCGTCCCGGGAACACGGCCCGGCCGGAAACGGGGCGGGAGGCCGGCAGGACGAAGTGGGTTCCCGCCGTTTCGATCCTGGAACCGGTGGGCACCGCCGATGTCGCCGGTGGGCTGGGCGGCCTGGAATTCTTTGCGCTCTGAGCGTCCGACTCTGTCGTCATGGTTCCACAGCCTCCTCACGGATCACCGCTGGCCGGGACGGGATCTTGGCGCCCGGTGCGCTAAGTAACCGAGTCTAGTAGCATGCCCCCGCACCGAACGGTACGGGGGCGAGTGTAACGCACGCGCGGCGCTCTATTCGCGGGGGCCGGCCTGAACCGGGTCGGAGGTGACGGGCGCGCCGTCGCTCTGGCGTGCGTCCAGCACCTTTCGTTGCTGATCGCGCACCGCGGGTTCGACTCCGCGCAGCCAGGAGTACATGGGCGCCGCCACGAACATGGTGGCCACCGTGCCCACAATGATGCCCACGAACAATGACAGGGACAGATCCTTGAGCGTGCCGGCGCCCAGCAAGTACGCGCCGATGAACAGGATCGCGCCCACGGGCAGGATGCCCACCACGGACGTGTTGATCGAGCGCACCAGGGTTTGATTGACGGCCAGGTTGACCTGCTCGGAGAACGTGCGTTTGGCTCTCTCCTGCGGCGCTGAACCGCTCAGCAGTCCCTTGGTGTTCTCGCGCACCTTGTCGAAGACCACGACCGAGTCGTACAGAGAATACGACAGCACGGTCAGGAAGCCGATCACCGCGGACGGCGTGACTTCGAAGCCGACCAGGGAGTACACCCCGGCGGTGATCACAATGGTGGCCAGCATGGCAGCGACCGCGGACACGGACATTTTCCACGTGCGGAAGTACAGCGCCATGAGCACCGTGGCCAGAAAGACGAAAACCAGCAAACCCCACAGGGCCTGTTGCGTCACACCCTGACCCCACGTGGGTCCCACGAAGTTGGAGGTCACCTGGTCGTCGGAGGCGCCGTAGGCGTCCTGCAAGGCGTCCTTCACGGCCAGGGTCTGATCGTCGTCGAGCTGCTCGGTCTGCACCCGCACGGTGCCCGGCGCAATATTGGTCACGGACACGCCCCCGGCATCCGAGGAGTCCGCCACCGCTTGCTCGCCGGTCTGGACGTCCGGGTTCTCAACACCCGAGACCGTGAATTCTGAGCCGCCGGTGAAGTCGATGCCCAGATTGAATCCACCCTTGAGCACGGGGATCAGCATGGACAGCAGCACGAGCCCTAGGGCCAGGGACAACCACAGCTTGCGCTTGCCCACGAACGGGTACGAGGTGCGGCCACTGTGCAGGTCGTTACCGAAGCGTGCGAGTCGGTTGCTCATCGGGTGCTCCCCTCCGTCAAGGCGGTCTGGTCCACGGCGCTGGAACCGCCGGATGCGGCGGATCCGTCCCCGGCGCCGTCGCCCGGGGTCTCGGCGGCCTTCTGTCGACGACGCCGCTCGGCAATCGTCAGCCCGTCGCTGTCCTCGGGGCTACGCAGGCGACCCGCGCCGCGGTACAGCGGGACGGCGTCCAAGGCTTCCGGGTCCAGGCCCGAGTTCTTCGCGCCACCTCCGAAGTAGCGGGTGCGCGTGAGCAGCACCATGATCGGGTGGGTGAAGAGGAAGACCACGAGCAAGTCCGCGATCGCGGTCAAACCAAGGGTGAACGCGAAACCCCGCACGTTGCCCACGGCCACGAAATACAGCACGACCGCAGCCAGAAGGTTGACGGCCTTGGCCGCGAGCACCGTCTGCCGGGCCCGCTTCCAGCCGTGGTCCACCGCGGCGGGAATGCTTCTGCCCGCGCGGATCTCGTCCCTGATGCGTTCGAAGTACACGATGAACGAGTCGGCGGTCTGCCCGATGGCCACGATCAGGCCGGCCACACCGGCCAGCGACAGGCGGTAGTTGGCGCTCCACCCCAGCAGCGTGATGGCGAAGTAGGTGATCAGGCCCGCCACGAGCAGGGAGGAGATGGTCACCAGTCCGAGCCAGCGGTACTGGAACATCGAATACACGCACACCAAAGCCAGACCCACGAGACCGGCGATGATACCCATCCGCAACTGGTTGCTGCCGAGGGTCGCGGAGATCTGCTGCTCCGACTGAATGCTGAAACTTACCGGCAGCGCACCGTATTTGAGCTGCTCGGAGAGGAATTGCGCCTCGTCCTCCGTGAAGGATCCGGTGATCTGGGCGCTGCCGTCGGTGATCACGGCGTTCATGGACGGCGCGGAGATCACCGTGCCGTCCAGCAGGATCGCGAACTGGGACCGGGGATCACCCTCCTGGGACTGCCCGATCTGGTACAGGCGCTCGGAGAGTTCCTTGAAGGTCTGGGTCCCCTCCGCGTTGAACTGCAGGTTCACGGCGAACTGGCCCGTGGACATGCCCTGCTGGTTGGTCGCGGTGCCGTAAGAGGCGTCGTCGATGTCCGTGCCGGGGATCTCCAACGGGCCAAGAATGTACTTGGTGTTGTTCGCCGGATCGCAGGAAACAATGGCCTTGTCGGGATCCTGCGCCTTGCGTTCCTCCTGGGGTCGCTGCGCGGAACAGTCAAGGGCCTCGAACTCGGTGACGAGCTCGGGTGTCACCCAGTTGGGATCCGAGGAGTCCGTGGGCTCGGCATCCGGTTTGGGAATGTCCTTGAGTGCCGTGCGCTGGTCCTCGGGAGTGGGCGCGCCCTCCGCCGTGGTGATCACGGGCCGGAACGCCATTTGGGCGGAGGTCTGAATCAGGTCACGAGTTTTGGCGGAGGGAACCCCGGGCATGGACACCACAATGTTCGATCCGGACTGCGTGCTGATTTCCGCCTCGGAGACACCCGTGCCGTCCACGCGCTGACGAATGATCTCCACTGCCTGATCGAGTTGCTCCTGGGTGATCTCCTGGCCGTCCTGCGCTTCCTGGAGCTCCGGGGACAGCACCATTTGGGTGCCGCCCTCGAGGTCCAGGGCCAGCTTGGGAGCCCAACCGGTGCGGTCGGTGGTGACCCCGTAGATCAGGATCCCTGCCAGGGCAATGGTGATCACAGCCAGCGCTGCCAGGCCGCGCTTGGCCGCCGTCAGGGCCGTATTCGATCCCGATTTCACCGATCTGGGCGCGCGGGTCGGTGCCGCTTGGGGGGTGAGTTTTTGTGACTCTTCGGGTTCCGACGGGCCCGAAGCGCCCTTACGTGATGCCATGTCTGCCCTTCAACAACGCACGGTTGGTGTGGCCGCCGAGCACGCCGCACCTGGGTCCGGTCATGAGAAACGGGCCGATGCTCTCGGCCCGTGACTCACGCATGTGTTCAGTTGGTGTCGTTATTGCGGCGGTTGTCGCGCCACGTGCCGCTTTGGGTGTCATGTTCCGGGACGTTGTCACCCGCGGCGGGCTCGCCGGGGGCGGTGTCACCGGGCACATCGTGCTCACGCTCGGCCACGTTGTCGCGTGTGTCTCCCGCGGCCGTGGAACCGTGCCCGTCAACGGTGGCGCCCTGGGCAAGTGCGGCGTTCTCGGTGGCGGGATCGTCCAGAACGGTGGTCACGGTCTGGGTGTGCACGGTCACCGAGGTTCCCGGGGAAACCTCCAGGACTGCCTTGTTCTCGTCCCGGTCGATGGACAGAACGGTGCCGTAGAGACCGAAGCTGGTCATCACGCGGGTACCGGGTTCCATGGTCGCCTGCTTGGCCTTGATCTGAGCCTGAGCCTTCTTCTGACGACGCATGGGCAGCCACAACAGCAACACCATCACCACCAGCATGACGGGCAAGAACCATGCGGTTCCGCCGCCTCCTGACTGCTGGGCCTGGGCAAGAAGTTGCGCGGAGAGAATCACGAAGTTCCGTTCTGTAGACGATGTTCACGGCTGAGTGACCGCAGTTACCGGGTGGGTGCACCGCCGCCATCATGGGAATCCGGTCAAGTCTAGGTGATCCAGCTGGTCGCCCGCTGAACCGTGACACGTCCTGAGCTTGCCCCTCCCGTCAGGCGGCCCAGAGCCCGATTCGCGGAGGCGGGATGTGCCAGCCCGTCAGAACGCGGTGGGCTGCTCCTCGTCCGGGGACTCCGTGGCCAGGGCGGTGCGCAGGGCGGGGTCCTTGAAGGCAGCGTGGTCGGGCACGTTGAGACCCAGGTGCTCCCACGCCGCCGCCATGGCAATGCGCCCCCGGGGGGTGCGTCCCAACAACCCTTCGCGCACGAGGAACGGTTCGGCCACGGTTTCAACCGTTTCGGTCTCCTCGCCCACCGCGATGGCCAGCGTGGACAAGCCCACCGGTCCCCCGTTGAACTTGGTGACCAGGGCGGAAAGCACATTGCGGTCCAGGCGGTCCAGTCCCCTGGCATCCACCTCGTACATGTCCAGGGCGGCTCCGGCGGTGCGCGCGTCGATCAGATCCACCCCGTGCACCAGCGCCCAGTCGCGGACGCGGCGCAGCAAACGGTTGGCGATGCGCGGGGTGCCGCGGGACCGCGAGGCCACTTCGTAAAATCCCTCCGAGGTCATGTTCAGATCCAGCAGACCCGCCGAACGCCGCAGCACGAGCTCCAGTTCCGCAACCGAGTAGAACTCCAGGTGACCGGTGAAGCCGAAGCGGTCACGCAGCGGCCCCGGAAGCAGACCGGCGCGCGTGGTCGCGCCCACCAGGGTGAACGGCGGCAGGTCCAACGGGATGGACGTGGCGCCGGCGCCCTTACCGACCACGATGTCCACGCGGAAGTCCTCCATGGCCATGTAGAGCATCTCCTCGGCCGGTCGGGACATGCGGTGGATCTCGTCCAGGAACAGCACCTCGCCGTGGGTCAGTGAGGACAGGATGGCCGCGAGATCCCCGGCGTGTTGAATTGCCGGACCGGACGAGATCCGTAGCGGAACGTCCAGTTCCTGGGCAATGATCATGGCCAGCGTGGTCTTACCCAGCCCCGGGGGCCCCGACATCAGGACGTGGTCCGCGGTGCGCCCACGCAACTTGGAGGCTTCCAGGACGAGGGACAGCTGGGCGCGCACGCGCTTTTGCCCCACGAAGTCGTCCAGGGTACCCGGGCGGAGACTCGCTTCGAGCTGCTGGTCGTCCAGGTCCCCCTCCGCACCGACGAGTCTTTGCTGTCCCTGCGCGGCACCGCGTTCCTCGTAAGCCATCAGGACCGTCCTCGACCATGTGTGTGACTCGTGCCCTTAGCGGTTCCCAGCCAGGACAGGACCGCACGGAGGATCTCGGCCACGTTGCCGGTGTCGGCCAATTCGGGTTGCGTCTCCAGCGCGTCGTCGATGCCGCGGATCGCGTCCTTCTCGCTCCAGCCCAACCCCACGAGGGCGCCCATGACCTGTTCGCGCCACACCTGCACCTGAGGTTGAGTTGCCGCGGTTTCCCGCGGTTCCGGAAGAACGAGCTTGTCCGCCAGTTCCAACACGATACGACGGGCGGATTTGGGGCCGATTCCCGGGACCGCGGTGAAGGCTTTGTCGTCACCGCTCGCAATGGCCCGCCGGGTCTCATCCGGGCCGAGAACCGAGACCGCGGCCAACGCGGTGCGCGGCCCCACACCGGAGACGCCGAGCATCACGGTGAAGACCTCCTTCTCGTCCGCTCCCGCGAAACCAAACAGCAGGGGTGCTTCGTCCTTGCGGGCAATGTAGGCGGTGTGTAAATGCACCGCCGATCCCGTGCGCAGACCCGCCAGGGTGTGCGGACTGGCTTGAATTTCGATCCCGAAACCGGAGACCTCAATGACCGCCTGTGCGGCGCCCACAAAACGCACCTCACCGGACACCGAAGCAATCACAGGGCGGCTCCCGTCATGCGGGATGTCCCCGCCGTTGATTCGAACATGTATACGAACTGCAGCACGGGATCACTCTAACAACTCCCACCGACTCGCACAGCGCGCCCCGCTCTGCCGGGCCGCGTCATCGGCGGAACCCTCCGGGTCAGCGGCGCGGTGACCGGGCGGCCCGGGGGGCCTTGGGTTGCCGAGCTGACGCCTCGGCCTGTTTCCACGCCTGCTGCGCCGGGGTGAGCCCGGAGGCTCGGACGGAGGAGGGCTGAGAACCCGAATGCGTGGACGTCTTGGCCGCCGCATTCATCCCGGCCATGCCGCCGCGCCAGCCGTGGCACACCGCCAGAGCCAGAGCGTCCGCGGCGTCGGCGGGTCGCGGGGGCGCGGCCAACCGGAGAATCCGGACGACCATGCGGTTCACCGACTCCTTGTCCGCGCCGCCGTCCCCGGTGACCGCCGCTTTGACCTCGGACGGGGTGTGCCACGCCACCGGAATCCCACGCCGTGCCGCGGCGGCAATGACCACGCCCGTGGCCTGGGCCGTCCCCACCACGGTGGGCGCGTTGTTCTGGGCGAACACCCGCTCGACCGCCACGACGTCCGGTGCGAACCGATCCATGAGCGCCTCGGCCGCCGTCATGATGGCCAGCACTCGATCCTCGAGGGCTTCGTGCGCCTTGGTGCCGTTGACTTCCACGTGGACGAACGTTCCCGTGCGATTGGCCGCCATGTCCACCACCGCGAAGCCACAACGGGTCAGCCCCGGGTCCACCGCAAGAATGCGCTGTCCCGGGGCCGATCCGCCGTCCGACGTGCGCGCCATGGGGCTCTCAGTCCTCGTCGTCGAGCTCCGCCAGGACGGACTCGGGGATGTCGGCGTTCGAGTAGACGTTCTGCACGTCGTCGAGCTCTTCGACGGCGTCCACGAGCTTAAGGAACTTCTTGGCACCCTCGGAATCAAGATCCACGGTCATGGCGGGACGGAACTGGGGATCGTCGTTGTTGTAGTCCAGTCCGGACGCGTCCAGGGCCTGACGGATCCCGGGCAGGTCGGTGGCGTCACTGACGACCTCGAAGACCTCCGACTCCTCGATGACCTCGTCCGCGCCGGCGTCGAGCACGGCCATCAGAACGTCGTCCTCGGTGAGACCGTCGGTCTTGGCCACCTCGACCACGCCCTTGCGTTCGAAGAGGTAGGCCACGGAACCGGAATCCGCCATGGTCCCACCGTGGCGGGTCACCGCAACACGCACCTCGGAGGCCGCCCGGTTCTTGTTGTCCGTCAAGCACTCGATGTACAGCGCGGTGCCCTGGGGGCCGCGAGCTTCGTACAGGATCTCCGAGTAGTCGATGGTCTCGCCGGTCAGGCCGGCGCCGCGCTTGACCGCGCGATCAATGTTGTCATTGGGCACCGAGTTCTTCTTGGCCTTGGAAACGGCCAGCTCCAGCGCCGGGTTACCGGCGGTGTCCGCACCGCCCATGCGCGCGGCCACCTCAATGCCCTTGATGTATTTGGCGAAGGCCTTGGCGCGCTTGGCGTCGATTGCGGCCTTCTTGTGCTTGGTCGTGGCCCATTTGGAGTGACCTGACATCGAGTTCCTCCTAAGAAGTCTGTGTACCCGGCTCAGCCGGTCCGGGTTTGCGATTTATGCCTTATTTTAGCGATGTACCACGGGGCCTCGAACTCGGCCCTACCTCGCTAACGAGGTCTGGTTCTGGCTACTCCGCGCGCGTGCTCCGCATAGGTGTCGTCCAGCGCGGTGTCCGGGAAGCTGTCCCCGCGGATTTCCACTGCGGTCCGCAACAGGAAGTCGGCCACGGCCGGGTTCTTGGGGAGCAGTGATCCATGCAGGTAACTGCCCAGCACGTTGTGCGTGCGCGCGCCCTCGGTGCCGTCCTGACCGTTGTTACCGGCCCCGCTCGCCACAGTGGCCAAAGGGGCCTGGTCCGGTCCCAGCGTGGTAAGCCCCGAATGGTTCTCATAGCCGATGATCGTGCCGAAGTCCGGGGATTCGGTCACGACATTGCCGATCAGTCGCTCCGGTCCACCCACCGTTTCGAGGTCGAACATGTCGATCCCTCGCAGGGTCTCGCCACTACCGGTGCGGAACTCCCGCCCGAAGAGCTGGTACAGACCGCAGATGACCAGCATGGGCGTACCCGCCGACGCCGCGTCGTGCAGTGCGGGTGCCACGCGGGCGAGGTCCTCGGCCACCCGGAACTGACCCGAGTCCTGCCCACCGCCACCCACGAAGAGGTCTGCGTGGTCCGGCCAGGGGTCACCGGGGTTGTAGTCGTGGACCCGCACCTCGAAGCCGTAGCGTTCGGCGCGGCGCTTAAGGGCCAGGGTGTTGCCCCAGTCCCCGTAGATGTTCATGTCCCGCGGGTAGAGTTGGACGATGTCCAAGGAACCCACTTTGTCCTGATTCATGATCGGCTCCTCAGATCGCGTCCACGTGGGTCATGCCGCCCAGGATCTTCCGCAGGGACAGCATGGCGGTGTAGGTGCAGAACACCCGCATGGGCCGGTCCCCCGCCCCGGCGATGAACTGCTGGAGCGCGGTGTCCAGGTCGGTTTCCACCGATCGGACCGTCACCAGGTCGTAATCCAGGCGCAGGGCCATGTCCCACGCGCGCGCACCGGAGACAATGTCCACGCCGCTGTCGCGCAGGCTGTCGAAATCCACGTCCCACAGCCACGACACGTCACGGCCGTCGGCGTAGGCATCGTTGATCGCGATCATGGTCGCGTAGTCGTCCGCCGATGCGGACGCGAGTGACAACCGGAATCCGGCGGGGTTCTTCACGAGCAGCAATTGCAGGGGTTTACCGTCCACCGTCACGGTTTCACCGCGACCGAAGGCCGGGGTCACCCGCGACAGTTCATCCACGAGGGAGGCAACGTCCGCGCCGTCGCCCAGAACCTGCAGGCTCAGGGCGAGAGCCGCCGCCGCGTTGTACTGGTTGTACACCCCGTAGAGGTCGATGGTTGCCGTGTGGTGTTCGCCGTGCACGTCCAGGTCCACGCTATTGGCCCGCACGGCATTGAGCACCACGCCAGCGCGCGGTCGTGCCACGGAGGGCTGCTCCGAATCCAGCTCGACCGCCTCGGTCCGACGCAGCACGTCGCGCATGTCGTCGTCGGAGGGAAACATGGGCCGCAACGCGTCCGAGAGGCCGAACCATTCAACGGTGGCGTCAGCGGCGACGTCGTCCGCGAGACCGGCGATCCGTGGGTCTTCGCGGTTGAGCACCACGGTTCCGGTGGTCGCCTTGGCGACCTGGCTGAGCATGCGGCGGGTCGTGTCGATCTCGCCGAACCGGTCGAGCTGATCGCGCATCACGTTGAGCAGCAGGGCGTAGCGGGGCTTGACCTGCTTGACGAAGTGCACGGCGTGCGCCTCGTCGAGTTCCAGCACGGCCACGTCCGCGTCGAGGCGACCGAACGCGTTCATCTCGGCCAACAACGACGCCGCCACGCCCCGCACGAAATTCGATCCCGTCCGGTTCGTGAACACGCGCAGGCCCTGTGAACGCAGCAATTGGACGGCCATCTTGGTGGTCGTGGTCTTGCCGTTGGTGCCGCTGATGACCACCACACCGTGCGAGAGTTTGCCGAGTTCTTCGGCCACGAACCCGGGATGCAGCTTTTCCATGACCAGGCCGGGGAAGGCGGAGCCACCGCCGCGCAGGCTTGAGGCCCACCGAACTCCCTGGCCGAGTAGACGTACGAGTGGTCGAGACATGGATTCCATTCTAGTGACTGGGGTACCACCGTCCCGGGCGCAGAGAAGCGATGCCCGGGAGCAATGAGAATCAGGAACGGGGCCAGGCCGCGGCGATGTCGTCGCGATTGGCTCCCAGGGTCTGGATGAGCGGTTTGGTATGAGCAATGACGGGCATGAAGTTGGCGTCACCCTCCCAGCGGGGCACCACGTGCTGGTGCAGGTGCGCGGACAACGAACCGCCCGCCGCGGACCCGAGATTCAGGCCCACGTTGAACGCCGCCGGCTGGGCGACCTCGCGGATCGTGGCGACCGCCGTGCGGGTCAGCACGTTCAACTCCCACAGTTCCTCGTCCGTGAGCTCGGTGACGTCCGCGACATGACGGTACGGGCAGACCAGCAAGTGACCCGGGTTGTACGGAAACAGGTTGAGCACCACAAAGCAGTGCTCCCCGCGATGCACGATCAGTGCGTCCTCGTCCGAGCGCTCCGGCCCGGTGCAGAACGGGCACCCCGGAGTTTCCGTGATCGAAGGGTCCTCACCGCGCACGTAGGCGAGCCGGTGGGGTGTCCACAAGCGTTGGAAACTGTCCGGCACGCCGGGCAGCTCAAAATCGTCCTGAGCCACCCAGCGCTGGTTGCCGTTCTGGTTCTGCGAGGTGTTCTCCGTCACGGTTGTTCCGCAACGGGTTCCGAGACCTCACCGTCCGAGGGCGCCGAAGGATCCTCGTTGACGCGCTCGCGCACGTGCCGCACGATCAGCTCCACGGCGTCGTCGAGAGGCACCGCGTTGAACTGTGAGCCGTCGCGGTAGCGGAACGAGACCGCACCGGCCTCGGCGTCGTCGCCGCCCGCGATGACCACGAACGGGATCTTGTCCTTGGACGCCGTGCGGATCTTCTTGGGGAAACGATCCGAGGACGCATCCACCTCCACACGAATGCCCCGGGCCCGCAGCGTGGCCGCGAACTCGTCCAGGTAGTCGTTGAAGGCCTCGGCCACCGGAATGGCGCGCACCTGGACGGGAGCCAGCCACGCGGGGAACGCCCCGGCATAGTGCTCGGTCAGCACGCCCATGAAACGCTCCACCGATCCGAACAACGCACGGTGGATCATCACGGGACGCTGCCGGGTGCCGTCGGCGGCCTGGTACTCCAAGTCGAAACGCTCGGGCAGGTTGAAGTCCAGCTGGATGGTGGACATCTGCCACGTGCGCCCGATCGCGTCCTTGGCCTGCACCGAAATCTTGGGGCCGTAGAAAGCGGCTCCCCCGGGATCCGGGACCAGCTGCAGGCCGGAAGCCTCGGCAACTTCCTGCAACGTACGGGTGGCCTCGTCCCAGACCTCATCGGAACCCACGAATTTCTCCGGGTCCTTGGTGGACAGCTCCAAGTAGAAGTCATCCAGACCGTAGTCCTTGAGTAACGACAGGACAAAGTTCAAGGTGCCGGTCAGTTCGTCCTTCATCTGCTCACGGGTGCAGTAGATGTGCGCGTCGTCCTGGGTCATGCCGCGCACGCGCGTGAGTCCGTGGATGACACCGGATTTCTCATAGCGGTACACGGCGCCGAACTCGAACAATCGCAGGGGCAGCTCACGGTACGAGCGCCCGCGTGAGCGGTAAATCAAGTTGTGCATCGGGCAGTTCATGGGCTTGAGGTAGTAGTCCTGGCCCGGCTTGTTCACCTCGCCCGTTTCCGGGTTGCGCTCCTCGTCCACGTGCATGGGAGGGAACATGCCGTCCCGGTACCAGTCCAGGTGACCGGACACCTCATACAGGTGGCCTTTGGTGATGTGCGGGGAGTACACGAATTCATAACCGGCCTCGGTGTGCCGCTGACGCGAGTAGTCCTCCATCTCCTTGCGGATGATGCCGCCCTTGGGGTGGAACACGGGCAGGCCGGAACCCAGCTCGTCCGGGAAGGAGAAGAGGTCCAGTTCGGAACCGAGCTTGCGGTGATCGCGACGCTCGGCTTCCGCGAGGCGCTGCCTGTAGGCCTTCAGTTCGTCCTTGGAGGGCCATGCGGTGCCGTAGATGCGCTGCAGCTGCTTGTTCTTCTCGTTGCCGCGCCAGTAGGCCGCCGCCGAACGCATCAGCGCGAAACCGTTGCCGATCAACTTGGTGTTGGGCACGTGCGGGCCGCGGCACAGATCGCGCCACACGATTTCGTGGCTCTGCCGGTCCACGTTGTCGTAAATGGTGATTTCCCCGGCGCCCACCTCCACGGAGGCGCCCTCCGCGGACTCCTCCATGGAACCCGAACCCGGCCCGTTGGCCAGGTCGATCAGCTCAAGCTTGTAGGGCTCGTCCGCCATTTCCTCGCGGGCTTCGCTTTCATCCACCGCGCGGCGCCGGAACAATTGCGACTTATTCACGATCTTGAGCATGGACTTCTCGATCTTCTTCAGATCCTCGGGCGTGAACGGTTCTTCGACGTCGAAATCGAAGTAGAAGCCGTCCGTGATGTACGGCCCGATGCCCAGCTTGGCATCGGGACGCAACTGCTGCACGGCCTGCGCCATGACGTGGGCCGTGGAGTGCCGCAAGACCTCGAGGCCCTCCGGATCGCTCACGAGCACACGCTCCACCACGTCACCGTCCGCGAGTTCGGTTCTCAGATCCTTGAGCTCACCGTTGATGTGAGCTACCACCACCTCACGTTGATCCGCGTACAGATCAGCCGCCGTGGTTCCCTGGGTTTTGGTGCGAGGGTCGCCATCCACGGTNACGCGCGCCCGTACCGGGGACGCGCGGGTCCCGTGGAACTCATGGTTCGGCGGGGACGCAGATGATGCTACCGCCCCGGCACGGAGCGGACACAGTCGGCGGGCCGCGCTGAGGGCCGAAAAAGAGCTGTACCCCGAGCCGTGGGGCCCGGGGTACAGCAACTTACCGATTCAACGCCTCAGCGTTGCACATCAGTTTCAGCGACGGGGAGCGTTGCCGCCCAGGCCGTCACGGCCACCGAGATCGCGATCGGTATCGGTCTCGACGTCGACCTGTTCCTTGCGGACATCTGCCTCGACGCGCTGGGTGTCGCGAACAGTTTCCTTGTTCAGGCCGACCTCTTCAACGGCCACGGTTTCCTTCTCGACCACGGGACGCTCTTCGTGGAGGGAAACCTCGACCTCTTCCTCACCAATGGTGCCGGTGCCGACCTGGCCGTCGCGGATCGGGGTGCGCTCCACGGTGACCTCTTCGCGCTCGACGGGGACGTCAACGGTCTCGTGGTCGGTGACCACATACTTGCGCAGACGTGCACGACCGGTCTCGCGCTCCTGGGTGCCGACCTTGAGTCGCTCTTCGTGGCGGACCACGGAAGCGTCGTCGTGGTCAGCAACGGTGCGGTCGCGATCGGTCAGGTCGCTGTCACGGCCCGCAGCTGCAACACCGGCGGTGCCAGCGGTGCCGGCTGCGGCGGTGCGGTCGGTCAGGTCGCGGTCGCGATCTGCACCATGACCGTTGTCGTAGTTCAGCTCGTAGTAACGGTAGAGCTCTTCCTCTTCCGCCGGGGAAAGGTGCTGATCTGCATCGACCTTGGGCGCGTCCTTGATGACGTCCTTCTGGTAGGGCAGCACAACGCGGTCGCCGTCCTGGCGAGCATCCTTAGCCGGAACGAAGCTCTCCTTGGCACCGAAGAGACCCGTGTTCACGGTCAGGAACGTGGGCTCACCCGAGTTGTCATCGAGGAAGACCTGCTCAACCTTACCGACCTTGTCGCCGTCAGCATCGTAGGCAGTGCTGGAGAGAATCGCATTCACATCGAAAGTGGTCATCGCAAGAACTCCTTCAAGTTTATTGCGTTCGTCAAAGCACGGTTTGTGCCCTGCGAGCCATCACTCTGCACGATGGCATTGTGATCTAGCTTGCCGCCCAGCTTACTGATGTTCAGTGGGCTGACAATACTTTTTCTCTCTCGGGTGAAATGCCGTGCTGTTGCTTCCGTAGCCCGGTTTTTTGGATTATTGACCCACCGATACCGGGCCTATGCCGCCGGGGTGAATTCATTCCCGGCCTCGACGCGTGGGGTAGGGCACAATGGGGAGGGAGCCGACAGGTGGCGGGCTGCGCATCCTGCGGAGGCGGCCACTTCCGACACCTCACGACAAGTCTGGAGCCGCACGTGTGGGACGCACTGGTCAATAATCCCTGGATCCTCTGGCTGATCATCATGCTGGTACTGGCGGGCATTGAAATGCTCACCCTGGACTTCCTGTTCCTCATGATGTCCATGGCCGCCCTGTGCGCGGGGGTGGTGAGTTTTTTCACCCACAGCTTCCCGCTCCAGGTGATCACGTTCGCGATGGTCGCGGTGCTTCTCATTTTCCTGTTGCGCCCGGTGGCCCTGAGACGGCTCAACCGATCCACGCCCAGTACCCGTTCCAACGCCGAACGGTTAGTGGGGTTGTCCTGCACCGTGCTGGAACCGGTCAGCGAGGACACCGGCCTGGTTCGACTCGAGGGCGATATCTGGACGGCGCGCTCGGCGGAACGCGGCACGCTCGAGACGGGGACCAGGGCTTACGTGTACCGCATTGACGGAGCCACCGCGGTTGTTTCCCACACCGCCCCCGCTACCACTGATTTTTCTGATTCACCCGCTTCCCAACCCGGGTACTGATAGCTGTCCGGGTCGTCCGGCCCGCAGATCCCCCCACGTGAGAGGACCCCATGGAAATCGTCATCACAGTACTGCTCATAGTGGTGGTGCTGGCCGCGGCAATTGCCCTGATCAAGGCGGTGCGGATCATTCCGCAGTCCCGCGCCGGCATCGTGGAACGCCTCGGCAAGTACCAGGCCACGCTCAATCCCGGCCTGCACTTCCTCATTCCCTTCGTTGACCGGTTACTGCCCATGATCGACCTGCGAGAGCAAGTGGTGCCGTTCCCCGCGCAGTCCGTGATCACCGAGGACAACCTGGTGGTCGGTATCGACACCGTGGTCTACTTCCAGGTGACCGACCCTCGCGCCGCGACCTATGAGATCACCAACTATATCCAGGCCGTGGACGAACTCACGAGCGCCACACTGCGTAACGTGGTGGGTGGCTTGAACCTCGAAGAGACCCTGACCTCGCGTGACAAGATCAACGCCGAGCTGCGCGGGGTGTTGGACTCCACCACGGGCCGCTGGGGTATCCGCATTTCTCGCGTGGACATCAAGGAGATCACTCCCCCGCCGTCCATCCAGGACTCGATGGAGAAGCAGATGCGCGCCGAGCGTGACCGCCGCGCAACCATCCTCACGGCCGAGGGTGAGAAACAATCCCAGATTCTGACCGCCGAGGGTGAGCGGCAAGCCGCGGTGCTCTCCGCGGAAGGTGACGCCAAGGCCGCGATCCTGCGCGCCGACGGTGAGGCCCAGGCCATCGCCAAGGTCTTTGATTCCATCCACCGCGCCAAGCCCACCCAGAAGTTGCTGGCCTACCAGTACATTCAGACGCTGCCCAAGGTGGCAGAGGGTTCCGCCAACAAGGTCTGGATGATTCCCGCCGAACTCAGTACCGCGCTGCGCGGAGTGGGTAACTTCCTGGCCACCCCCGGCGGCGAGGGTCCCCACGACGCCTCCTGGGATGACCAGGACGACGAACCGACCCCCACGGCTCACTCGGAGCCCATTGTGGAGTCCGAAACCGTCAAGGTCACGGAGAAGGATCTCGAGCCGGATCTGACGCTCACCGACCCCAATGACTTCGAGATGCCGGAACCCCCGTTCGCGGACCCGGCGGCCGGAGAATACGGTTCGCGCACTACCGGGAATGAATCCCGCTAATCGGTGGTTATGTTCGGTTGATGACAACCCGTAGGTTTTCAATCGGCTGATTGGAAGCCGGGATCACACCCTTTGTACCAGTAGGACTTCAGGAAGGACCGTCCAGTGAGCGATCGCAGCCTGCGTGGAATGCGTTTGGGTTCCCAGTCGATGGAAACCGAGACCGGTGTTGAACCGGCACCGCGTCAACGCGTGGAGTACCGCACCAAGGATGGTGAGTCGGTGAGCGTGATGTTCGCGGCGGAGGCGGAGATTCCCCCGGTGTGGACCACCAAGACCGGCCACGAGGCCATCCTGGTCAATGGTGAAAAGCCCGAGAATCCCAATGAGAAGCACGTGCGCACCCACTGGGACATGCTCATGGAGCGTCGCAGCTCCGAGGAGCTCGAGGAGATCCTCCAGCAGCGTTTGGACTTCTACAAGGAACGCCACACGATCTGAGTCATGAGTGGCCCGCGCCGCTCACCGGGGTGTCTCCGCAATGAGGACACGTTCGAAACGCCGACGCCGCGTACCAGGTCTGGTACGCGGCGTCGGCGTTTGCTGTTCGGCGCGGTGGCCGGAGGCTTTCGTGGGTTACGCGCGCGGGCTGAGCTTTGCGGCCAGGGTCTGCGCGCGAGCGGCCAGGCCCCATTTGGCCACGCTGGTGGCCGCTTCCACGGTGACGTTCTTGCTCATCTTGGAAACGCCTTCTTCGCGCTCGACAAAGGTGATGGGCACTTCCGTGATGTTCAGGCCCAACCGTTCGGTGCGCCACGCGAGATCGATCTGGAAGCAATAACCGCGTGAACGCACGGAATCCAGATCAATGGCCTCGAGGGTCGCGCGTTTGTACGCGCGGTAACCGCCGGTGATGTCGTGGATGCGGGTACCCAGGAGTACGCGCGAGTAGAGGTTGCCGCCGCGGGAGATGAGCTGCCGGTCCAGCGGCCAGTTCTCCGTGCGGCCACCCGGTACGTAGCGGGAACCGATGGCCAGATCCGCTCCGTTGTGGACGGCGTCCAGGAGCAGTGGCAGCTGTTCGGGCTGGTGGGAGCAGTCCGCGTCCATCTCGACCAGCACGTCGTAGCCGTTCTCGAGGCCCCAGTGGAAACCGGCGATGTAGGCCGGGCCCAGACCCTCCTTCTTGGCCCGGTGGAGCACGTGGATGTGATCATCCGTTGCGGAAATCTCATCGGCCATGTGGCCGGTGCCGTCCGGGCTGTTGTCATCGGTGATCAGCACGTGCGCATCGGGCACTGCTGCCCGCAACCGGGTCACCACCGTGGGCAGTGATTCACGTTCGTTGTAGGTGGGGATGATCGTGAGAACTCGCACCGGGCGTCCTTTCAAGCCTCTGGGGACGGGGGGAAACGCCCCGAACACACCACAGGGCGGGCCCATCCGCCTTCGGACCAGGCGCGGATCGCTCCGCAGCTCTGTTTTCTAAGGACGGATGAACCCACCCGGCAGTAAGAATTTAGTGTAACCGCCAATTCTGGTGAGCACCAAGATGGCAGATTGTCAATCATTCGAAGGTGATGTCTCCCGCCACCACGACGCGCTCGCACGCGGGCAGCCGCGGGTCGTCCAGGGCCGGCAAGGCCGGTGTGCGGGCGCGGGGGTCCGTGCTCCAGGACGCGCCGGTGCCCGACGCCTGCTGGACCATGAGAGAGTCCGCGTCCCACATGGCCAGGCTGGCCTCCGCTCCGGGTGCCAGCTGACCGGCCAGTGGTTGCGCATCGCGTTGTGCTCGCCACACACCGCGGGTCAAGGCCAGAAATGCCGCGCGGGCCGAGGTCCGATGGCGCGGCTCCTCGGCTTCCAGGGCGTCTTTCACGGCCTGCCACGGGTTCTGCGCGTCAGTCATGAGGGTCAAGGGGACCCCCGCGCGCGCCAGCGCCGTGAGCGGTGCTGCGCCGGGCCGCGAACTCACCGTCAGCGCGTGGCGGGCGAGCTCCTCGCATTGCTCGTCGCTGAGTTCACCCACGCCTACAATGCGATGCCCGCGGGATCTGAAAGCGCGCTCCCCCACCCTGTCGGTGGTTCGCTGCGCGGCCTCGAGCACGGCGTCGATCACGGACGACGGCGCTGCCTCCGCATTCCCGCCGACGCCGCCACCGCACACGACCACCGCCTGGTAACGGCCCTCGGAGCATGCGACCAGGTGAGCCGTCACGGCATCGACCAGCGCATCACGATCCTGGGCGGCGTCGGCCTGAATCCCCAGGCACGAACGCGGTGCACCGACCCTCTCGAGACCGGTAGCGTCGGTCACCGGGTGAATCAGGATGGGCAGCGCAACGAGACCGGCCTCCGTTGCGCGGTTCACCGCATCTACCAACATCTCGGCGTCCTCGGACAGCAATTCCACGGCACCGTACCCCTGAGCCGCGGTGACCATCTGCGCGGTGTCGGTGATTCGCTGGTGCGCCACGAAGGACGGGGTGATCACCGCGCCCTCGACATCTTTCACCGTGGTCTGATCGCCCGCCATCGCATGTGCTGCGCTGTCGGAACCCAGCCACGCGACCGTGGGCCCGTCCACCAGGATGGCCGTGGCGAACGGATCCACCGGTGAATACACCGAAGCATTCACATACATCACGGTGGTTCTGGCCTGTGGGTTCACACTGTCCTCCGGGAAATCATCGCTGTCGTTCACTGTTCAAAGACGCTGTACTCCACCACTCCGCGGCGCACAGCCTGAATGGCCTCGAGAGCGGTGCCGCGGATGGCCGGATCCACATGCGCGACACCGGCCAGTTGGTCCAACAGGTCAATGGTTTGTTTGGCCCAGCGCACAAAGTCGCCCGCGGCCAGATCCGTGCCCGTCAGTGTCTTGGTCAGGCTGGCGCCCCGGGCCCAGCGGTACATGGCATCCACCAGAGCCAGCTCGGGCTGAGCCGTCTGCGGTAGCCGGTGTTGCGCCTCGACGTCCGTGAGCACCGACCAGTTGTGGATCAGCGTCTGGACGGCGGCCTCCATGTGGGCCGTGGGCATCTTGGGCCGGGATCCCTGGTCCTCACGGCGGGGCTGATACACGAGAGTGGTGACCACGCCCGCCAGACCCGCAACATCGAGGCCATCGAGAAAACCGTCGCGCAGGGTCAGGGCGAGCAACAAATCGCGCTCGCCGTAGATCCGGCGCAACTGCTCCCCCGCGGGGGTGGGCTTGAGGCTGCCGGAACCGTCCACGCGTAAGTAGTCGAAATGGGTGAGTACCGCACAGACCCGGTCGAAGGTCGCCGCGATGCTGCCCGTGCGACCCGCGATCTGTGTGCGCAGGCCGTCGGTTTCCTTCTGCAGCTTCCAGGCACGCTCCGCCCACCGGGCGTGGTGTTCCCGGTCGGAACAACCGTGGCACGGGTGGGAGCGCAGCGCGCGCCGGAGATCCTCGATCTTGCGGTCCCTCGCGGAGGTTCCGCGGTCGAACCGAATGGTGTGGCCCCCGCTGCGTTCACGCGCGGGCCGATGCTCGCGCAGGGCCGCGCGGACGGTGGCCGCCAGATCCTTGCGCTCCTGAGGGGAACGTCCCGAATACCGTTTGGGGATCTTGACCTTCGATTCGGGTTCGAGGGAACCGTCGAGGTCGTTGACACCTACTCGTCGCAATTTGCCGTCCAGGGTGAGGATGTGGGGTCGCGGATCGAACGGGTGCTCGTCCGCCTTGACCACCACGGCGTACCCGGCGTTACGGCCCTGCGGAATGTCGATGACGTCACCGGGCAACAGGTCCTGCAGGGACACCGCTGCATCGTTGCGTTGCCGGGCGGAGCGGGACTTGGTCGCCGATTTCTCCAAACCGTTGAGTTCGCGCCGCAGCTTCGCGTACTCGGTGAAATCGCCCAGGGGACACGCCATGGCGTCCCGATAGGCCTCCAGCGTCTTTTCCTGCGAGCGTACGCGCTTGGCAATGCCCACCACGGAACGGTCCGCTTGGAACTGCGCAAAGGAGGTCTCCAAAATGGAACGGGACCGTTGAGCACCGTAACGGGCGATCAAGTTGGTGGACATGTTGTACGTGGGGCTGAAGCTGGAGTTCAGCGGGTAGGTCCGTTTGGAGGCCAGCCCGGCCACGGTCTGCGGATTCATCCCGTCGCGCCACAGCACCACGGCGTGACCTTCGACATCGATTCCGCGCCGCCCGGCGCGCCCCGTGAGCTGGGTGTACTCGCCGGGAGTGATGTCAACCCTGGACTCGCCATTGAACTTGTCCAGCCGCTCGAGCACCACCGAACGCGCGGGCATGTTGATGCCCAGCGCCAGGGTCTCGGTGGCGAAGACGGCCTTGACCAGTCCCTGGGCGAATAATTGCTCCACGACCTCTTTGAAGACCGGGAGCATACCCGCGTGGTGGGCCGAGGCGCCGCGGATCAGTCCGTCGTACCAGTCGTGATAGTTCAGCGCCGCCAGGTCCGCGGTGGACATGTGCGAGGTCGCCTCGGCCACGTAGGCGCGAATGGTCTTCTGCTCCTCGGGCGTGGTCAACCACAGATCGGCGGCAACGCACTGGGCCACCGCCGCATCGCAACCGGCCCGGGAGAAAATGAACGTAATGGCCGGCAGCAGGGCCTCCGCGTCGAGGCGGCGCAACAGGTGGGGCCGGGAGATCCGATCCTGACGCGCAACGTGTGCCTCCGGACGGTGGGGCCCGCGGCGGCGTCGACCCCGATGGTTGGGGCCGCGCCCGCCGCCCCGGCCACCGCGGGGGTGCTGGGCACGGAAGAGTCGGAGCAGTTCCGGGTTGACGGCCGGCTCGTCCGCGCCGGGTTCCGACTGCCGCTCCGCGGCTTCTTCCACGGTGTCGTCCACGAACAGGTCTAGCAGCTGCGGTCCCACCTGCACGTGCTGCCACAGCGGGACGGGCCGATGTTCCGACACCACGACGTCCGTGTGACCACGGACCTGGTGAAGCCACGCACCGAATTCTTCCGCGTTGGAGACCGTGGCCGACAACGAGGCGAGCTGCACGTGGTCCGGCAAATGAATGATGACTTCTTCCCACACGGCGCCCCGGAAACGGTCCGCGAGGTAGTGGACCTCGTCCATGACCACGTATCCCAGATTGGTGAGCGTGGCCGAATCCGCGTAAAGCATGTTGCGGAGCACTTCGGTGGTCATGACCACGATTTCCGCCTCGGAATTGACCGAGGTGTCACCGGTCAGCAATCCCACACGGTGGCTGCCCCAGCGGCGGGAGAACTCGTGGAACTTCTGATTACTCAGTGCCTTGATGGGGGTGGTGTAGAAGGCCTTGCGCCCCTGGGCGAGGGCCAGATGAATGGCGAATTCACCCACCACTGTTTTTCCGGCACCCGTGGGGGCCGCGACCAGAACGCCGTGACCCCGTTCCAGCGCCCGGCACCCCTCGATCTGGAAGGGGTCGAGTTCGAAGTCCAGCAGCTGTTCAAACGCCCCGAGTTCCGTGTTCGCGTGGGCCGCACGGGCCTTGGCGGCCATGAATCGATCGGCGTGGGAAGACATGCGTCCAGCCTACGGCGTAGCCCGGACGCCCGATAAATCCGAGCCGCGAGGTTCCGCTGCTAGCCCATCTTGCGCAGTTCTTCGGCGGAGGTCGCATTGTCCGCAACCACGCCCGTGGCGGCCTCACGCTTAGCCGCTTGCCTGGCCCGGCGACGGTCCAGGAACAAGCACATCGCCACGGCCACGAAGAACAATGCCAGCAACGGGATGGCCAGGTACAACATGGTGACCGGGTCCGGACCGGGCGCGGCCATGGCGGAAATGACCAGCACGATGACCACCACCACGCGCCAGGATTTCAGAATCGTGCGCCCGGCGAGCAGACCCAGCATATTCAGGCCCACCAGGAACACCGGGACCACGCACGCCACACCGAACGTCAAGATCAGTTGCAGGAAGAACCGCAGATACTGGTTGGCCTCGACAAAGTTGGCGCCGCCCTCGGGTGTGAACGCGGTCAGGGCGTACACGGCGGCGGGCAAGGCCGTGAGGGCCAGCGCACACCCACCGATGAACAACGGAATGGCGGCCGCCAGGAAGCCCATGGCGTAGCGGCGTTCATGTTTGTGCAGCGCGGGGGTGATGAATGCCCACAGCTGGTAGAGCCACACCGGGGATGCGAATATCACACCCAGGACCAGGGCCACCTCAACCATGATGTTGAAGGAACCGCCCACCGACGAGTAGTTGATGGTGGCCGTGCGACCCGAATCAGCCAGGCGTTGTAACGGTTCGGTGATGTACTGCATGAACGGGTTGTAGACCATGAACCCCGCCACCGCCCCGATCACGGCCGCAATGGCGGACTTGATCAACCGGTTACGCATTTCACGCAGGTGTTCCTTCAGAGCCATTTGGGCCTGAGGGTTGCTCCTGCGCGAGTTGTTCTTCTTGCGGGAACGACGCTCGCTGCGTCGCGCGGAATCCCGCAGAGAGTTGGATTCAGTGGCAGTCATCCGAACCTCTGCTGTGAGTTGGGCCGTGGAGTGGCACTCGTCAGGGCGAACCGTACGGTCCGCCCCGAGCGCGTGCTGTGTACCTAAGGAAAATCCGCGACCTACGCGTTGGGGCGCTGCTGGGGATCGACCGGGGTGGCGTTGGGCTGCGCGACAGGCTGCGCGGTCGCCTGGCCCGGTGCGCCGGTGCCCGTGTTCACGGCGTTGGCCGTGGTGGGATTCTGCGGCTGGGAAATGGTCTGGCCGGTGGAAACGGGCTGGCCGTTCACGGTGACGTTGCCGTCATCGTCATCCCTCTTCATTTCCTTGACCTCGGACTTGAAGATTCGCATGGACTGACCCAAACTGCGAGCCATGCCCGGGAGCTTGGGGGCACCGAACAGCAGCAAGATCACCACGAGGATGAGAACAATGGTGAGGGGGCTGTCAAACAAGCGGCCCATGGTGGAGTCCTTTCCGTTCAGCCCGGCGAAGGTCGGTCAGCCGCTGGGGCTGGCCCAAGGTGTCCTTGCGGTTCATCCGGCGGATGAGCCGGGCTGTTTGTCGTTGGTCGCGTCCGCTCGAATAGGCGGCGCGGGCCGAGTTCACCGGGGTGAAAACGGCGGGTTCAGCGGGTGAGCGCAGTGGTTGTGCTGTTCCCTGGGCTGCGGAGTTCCACCGCTGCGTGAAGTCATCGGCAATGGCCTCGACCTCGCGCAATGCGGGTAAGGCCTTCCGTGTGATCAGTCTCCACACCGCGCCCAGGATGAACGCGAGACTCGCCAGGACCACTGCGGTCCACAGCACGATCCACATCCACCACATCATGGGCTCCAGTATAGAGCCGAGCCCTGAATCAGAGTTGAGTTGTGCCCATAAAGAGGCTGTTATTTATCCACTGTTCAACTGTGCGAACAACCTCGGGCGGGGAAGCCACCGCCACGTGACCGGCGTGCCTGGTCACCAGCGAACTCAATGCCTCCGCCGTGGGAAAGTCCACCTCCGCGGCAACGTACTCGGGCAGCGGTTTGGGGCCCTTGGACCCGCCCGGCCCACCCGGTCCGGCCAAACCACCCGGCCCGCCCGTAACCGGGACGGGCGGTTCCTCGGCGGGCGGCAAGTCCACGGTCGCGACGCGCTTGGCGTGGTAGTGCTCCACGATCCAGCGACCGCGCCGGTCCGTCACGAGCACGGCCTGCACGGGGCGGCGCTTCTCCGGGTACAGGCTCGTGCGCGTTTCGGAGTCCATCCGGGGGTGCGCTTGGGCCTGCCCCATGTCTTCGCAGCTGAGGATGCAGTCGGCGCGGAACGTCCTGGGCCCGTTGGCATTGAGGCACCACCCACGCACGTACTGGTGGCCGTCCGAGGACACAATGCGCACCGGGTCGACCAGCCGTTCGGTGACCTCGTCCCGTGAGGCCACCACGTAGCGGATCTTCACGCGCCGGTTGTTCGTGATCGCCTGCCGCAGCTGACTCATCAGTTCTGTGTCTTCGGGGACGAGTTCCGCCGGTTGATCGGGAGCGGCCAGTGCGTCCGCGAGCGGCAACGCGTCCGCGGCGGTCGCGACCTTGCGCATGGTGGAGCGGACGACGTCGCTGTTGCCACCCGGCAGCGCCTGGAGAGTTTGCAGTCCCATCAGCAACGCGCTGGCCTCGGGAACGGTCAATCGCACGGGTTCGGAAAGTTCTCGCGCGTTACCCAGGTAAATGTGGCCGTCGTCCCAGGACGCATCGATGAGTTGATCGGGCATGTGACCGGGCCGCCCGCAGACGAACAATGTTTGCAAGTCCGCAATCAATTCCTGGTCGGTGATGCCGAAGTGCCGGGCTGTTTCCTCCAGCTGCGCACCTTGGTGGGAGTACACGTGACGCACGATGTGCAACAGCCGTGCCAGGTGCTGTTCCGTGCTGGCCTTGGCGGCACCGTTCCGGCGCTGCTTCCCCCAGACGACCTCGCAGCCGCCCACGCGGTCCTGGAATTTCTTGGCCTCGGTCAAGCGCCGTTCCACCGCCCGCGCCACGGCCCGCTGGATTTCCAGGTCCGCGCCGGCGGCTGTGGCCACTCGGGCGTCCGGGCCGGCTGCGCACACGTGTTCGGCCGCGCCCTCGGTGTCGGACACCGCCAACAGCACGGCGTCGAAGCCCTCGGGCAGATGCGGGTCCTCCTCGGTCAGGGGTGTCGCGATCTGGCGCAGGAGCTGGGCCGCGCCCTGACGCACGTAAATCGTGACCCGCACGCGGGTGGGCGGCAGGACCATGCGCGCGAGCTGACCTCCCATGGAGAAATCCTCGGGGGGTTCGAAACCGTCCCGGGTGATGGCCACCTCGGAAATGATCCTGGTCAACCGGAACGTGCGTTGCGCCTGGCGGTCCTCGTCCCAGCCGGCCAGGTACCACGCGCCGAAACGCGAGCCCACACCCCAGGGCTGTACGGTGCGCCGGCTGAAGGCGCCCGTGCGGTCCACGTAATCAAAGCGGACCGTGCGGTGACTCAGCACCGCGGACAGCAACGGCTCAAATGCCGGGTCCGCCACGGCCACGGTCGGTTGGACGTCGCGGCCCGGGGCGGCCTCGTGGGACAGTGCCGGTTCCAGCTTGTCCAGGGCTCTGCGCGCCAGCCGGTCCTGAGCGGCGTCGTTCCAGGCGTCCGCGGCGACCGCAAGCACCGCCGATTCTTCGGCGCTGAATTGGACCTGGGGCAACTGGTACGAACCGCGGGACACCCGATAGCGCGGCGCCAACTGGACGTCGGTGGCCCAGGGGTCGTCGTCCGGGATTTCCTCGACCGGGTAGCCCAGGGAGCGCAGGTGCGCTTTGTCGCGCTCGAACATTCGCTCGAACGCGTCGTGGCTACCGGCCTTGTGGTACCCGGGAACGATCTCCCGCAGTTGATCGCGCGTGTACCCGCTCTCGCGGTCCAGCAGCGCAATGAGCAGGTTGAGGAGCCGCTCCGCCGACGCTGCGGTGGAGCGGCCCGAGACCGAACCTGAGGATGGGGGCATTTAGCGAACGTCGAGCAGATCGACCACGAAGATCAGGGCCTCGTCCGGGCCGATGGCACCGGGCGCGCCCCGCTTGCCGTACGCCAGCTCCGAGGGGATTTCCAGCCGTCGGCGCCCGCCCACCTTCATGCCCAGCAGACCCTGGTCCCAGCCCTGGATGACCTGGCCGATGCCCACGGTGAAGTCCAGGGGCTGGTTGCGGTTCCAGGAGGCGTCGAATTCCTCGCCGCCCGAGTAGGTCACACCCACGTAGTGGCAAGAGATGTTGTCGCCGGCCTTGGCCTCGCGACCGGTGCCCGGGATCTCGTCCGAGATGCGCAGTTCCGTGGGGACCGGATCCTGCGGGAAATCGATGTCCGGCTTGGAACGATCCAAGTTGCGCTGTCCAAATGACACGTTCATGGCCTTTCGTAGCGTCCGACCCCGGTGCGGGGCCCGTCCAGACGACCAGTTTACTGATCCGACGCGGACGCCGCTGGCGTGGGGCTCGCTGCGGCGCTGGCTTCCTCCGAGGGCTGAGAACTTGCGCTCTCTGACGGTGTCGCGGATTCGCTGGGTGCGGGTTCGGGCGTGGGAACGGCACCCAGAATATCCACCACGAACACGAGTGAGCCCGCCGGGTACTCCGAGTCCTCGCCCAGCTGGTCCTCGGTTCCGTAGGCCTGATCGGTCGGTACGACCAGCAACACGCGGGAGCCCACTTTTTGGCCCTTGAGACCTTCCTTCCACCCCTCGATCACGTTGTCGAGCGGGAAGGAGGCGGGGGTGTCCGTGTCATAGGAGGAATCGAAGACCTCGCCGTCCGCCCAGCGCACGCCCACGTAATTGGCGACCACGGTGTCCGTGTCCGACACCTCTTCGCCGTCACCTTCGATGAGTACCTCCGTCTGGAGGTCCTTGGGTTCATCGCCGGAGGGCTTCTCTATGGTGGGTGTGCCCTGATCGTCCTGGGTCACGGTGGGCATTTTCTCCGAGGTGTCCGACATGTCTTGGTTGAGCGGCGCCAGGATCTTCTTGGCCACCTGGTACACCTCGACCGATGTGGACTCGTCCCCCGCGGCACCGCTGGTGTCCGGGGAACTGTAGGCGATGATCGCGCCTTCCTTGGCGTCGAGCAGGGCGTCGTACATCTGCGGTATGGCCTCCTTGAGCTCGTCGTCCAACTTGAGTACCTGACCGGCACCCTGGCTGTACGTGTCGCCCAACGAGGACCCGTCCGAACCCTTGAACAGGGCGGCCTGCAACAGGACGTTGTCGCCCTCGGCCAAGTCCTCGCCCTCGCCTTCGCGCAACACCTTGGTCTCGGCCTCACTCACCTGGAGGGGGGTTTCGAAGGAGACCGACGGTGCCGTGCCCTCGGACGGGTCCTTGGACAGTTCCACCGAATCGATTTCGGCACCGCCGCACGCGGTCAACATCAGGGTCAGGGCCAGGGCGGTGCCCGCGGCCGGAACAATCTTTCGCAAAGGAGGATCACCTTTCAACACGACTGGGAACGGGGAGAACTCGGCCACCAATCTAAAGGACGCGCTTGAAGATCAGCTGATACTCCACCGGCCACACCCGTGGGGTTGTATGTGAGCCGTCAGGACGCGGCCATGGCCCGGACCTCGGCAATCAGCTCATCCGCGTCGGGTTGGGACGTGGCGAACGGGTCCTTGCACATCACGGTGCGTTGGTTGTGGGAACCGTTGAGCTTGAGGTGCACCCAGTCCACGGTGTAGTTCTCCCCCGCGTCCAGGACGGCCCGGATGAACTTGCCGCGCAGGCTCGCGCGCGTGGCCGGAGGGTGCATGACGGCGGCCTGGGCGGCGTCGTCGGCTACGAAGGTGGCCACGGCACCGCGGCGGCTGAGCATGCGGAACAATCCGTGCGTGGGTGAGGTGTCGTGGTAGGCGAAGTCCAACTGCAGCAGCCTCGGATTGGCGTAGTCCATGCCGTGGGAGGAGGCGTAGGAGTCCAACAATTTTTTCTTGATGGCCCAGTCCAGTTCGGTGTCCACCAGGTCGAAGCGCTGTTCGGCCACCGCGCGCAGACCGCGCTCCCACAGTTCCAACACCCAATCCACGCGATCGTGGTGCGCACCGTGACGTTCCACGAAATGGGTCACGGCCTGCACGTACTCGAGCTGCAGGTCCACGGCGGACATTGTCTCGCCGGAGGCCAGCTCGAGCTGAGCCCGTCCCGTGAGGTCGTGCGAGACAATGCGCAGCGCGGCCGCGGGATCCGCGAGGGTGCGGTCCGGGAGGATCTTTCCCGCCTCGATCATGCGCAACATGAGATCCGTGGTGCCGATCTTGAGTGCCGTGGTGGTCTGGGACATGGACGAGTCGCCGTTGATCACGTGCAACCGGCGGTAATGCTCGGCGTCAGCGTGGGGTTCGTCACGGGTGTTGATCATGGGCCGCGAGCGCGTGGTGGCGGAGGAGGAGCCCTCCCAAATGTGATCGGCGCGTTGGGAGAACGAGTAGCTGGGCCCGTGGGAGCCATCGCCCAGGGTGAGGCCGCCGAAGTCCGCCGGCCCGTTGGGGTGCACCCGGCCGGCGCCCACCAGAATCTGGCGGGTCACCAGGAACGGGATGAGCACCTGCACCAGGCGCGCGTATTCGGTACGGCGCGAAATCATGTAGTTCTCGTGGGAACCGTAGGAGTTCCCGGCGGAGTCCACGTTGTTCTTGAAGAGGTGCACCGTGCCGCCGGTGCCATCCTCAACCAATTCCTGCTGGAGCTGCTGCCGCAGGTCGTCCACGATCAGCTCACCGGCCATGTCCTGGGCGACCACGTCCTGGAGGGAGGCGGTCTCCGCGCTGGCGTACTCCGGGTGCGAACCCACGTCGAGGTAGAGCCGGCCGCCGTTCGGGAGGAACACGTTGGACGCCCTGCCCCACGCGAGCACGGGCGCGAAGAGGCGCCGCGCGGTCTCGTCGGCTCCCAGGCTGTGTCCCTGGGACACACTGTGGGTGATGCCGAACTCGGTTTCGATGCCGTAGATTCTGCGGTCCACGAGCTTACTGTCCGCCCTTCTGGACAAAGCCCTTGACGAAGGCCTCGGCGTTGGTTTCGAGCACGCCGTCGATCTCAGCGAGGAGATCATCGGTGCCTTGGGTGTCGCGCTGTGCCTGTCCCGCGCCCTGCGACGGCGCCGGGGTGCCGTTGTCGGGCAGCTCGGTGTCGTCTTCGCGGCGCGAACCCGATCCGAAAATGCGTTCCTGTGCCATGTGTGTCTCCTGATCTCTCAGTGGTTCAAGTGTCGGGTGCGCTCAGTTGATGCCGGTTCCGGTGACCGTGCCGGGGCGATGTTCGGCTACCCGGTGCACCCACTGTTCAACGTCCGGTGCGTCAAACCATTCCCCGGCGATCTCGCGGGTCAGGTCCAGGGGTTCGGGCATGCCGATCCGGGCGCCCCTGCGGATCCCGGGGAATTCCACGTTCACGCTGTCCCAGCCCACGCTCACCATGGCGGACGGGAAGCGGCGCACTGCGGTGCCGCGGAACCACGCCCGGGTGTCCTCAGGAGGCCGGTCCGCTGCGCGTTCAATGGTCTGGGTATCGACCAACGTGCGGATCCGACCGGCCGCGGCGAGCCGGTGGTACAGCCCTTTCTCGGGGCGCACGTCCGCGTACTGCAGGTCGATCGCAATCAACCGGGGGTCGTCCCACGCCATACCGTCGCGCTGCCGGTACGCGGTGAGCAGGGCGTACTTGGCGGCCCAGTCGAGCCGGTCGGCCAAGAGGGTCGGGTCCTGGGCGAGGTCGCTGAGCACCTGATCCCACAGCTCCAGCACCTGGTGCGTGTCGCGGTCCAGGCCGTCCGGTGCGAGTTCCCGTTCAAGGCCCACGGCGGCGCGGTGGTACTCGCGTTGAATGTCGACGGCGCTCAGTTCGCGCCCGTCGCGCAGGGCCACGGTCGCGGTCACGGTCGGGTCGTGGCTGACCGTTTGCAGTGCCGCCACCGGATCCACCAGGTCCACGGTGGGCACGCGGTCGTGTTCGATCAGGTTCAACACCAAGGAGGTGGTGCCGAACTTCAATAGCGTGGCCGTGTGGGACAGGTTGGCGTCCCCGATGATCACGTGCAGCCGCCGGTATTTGGTGTCGTCCGCGTGGGGTTCGTCGCGGGTGTTGACGATGGGGCGGTGGATGGTGGTTTCCAGGCCCACGGTGCGTTCGAAGAAATCCGCGCGCTGGCTCAGCTGAAAACCCGGTTGGAAACCGTCCACACCCAGCCCCACGCGACCGGCACCGCACATGATTTGGCGGGTCGCGAAGAACGGCAGCAGTGCCGCGGCGATCCGGTCGAAGGCCACGGCGCGGTCCACCACATAGTTCTCATGGGCCCCGTAGGACACGGACTTGTTGTCCGTGTTGTTCTTGTACAGGTTCACCGCAGGCGTTCCGGTGTTCTCCGCACCCCGGGCGAGGTCCGCGACGGCGCGGGCGGCCACCACATCCCCCGCGGCATCCCACGTGAGAGCGTCCAGCGGCGTGGTGACCTCCGGCGAGGAGTACTCCGGGTGCGAGTGGTCCACGTACACGCGCGCCCCGTTGGGGATCACGGTGTTCATGATGACCTTCCGCCAGTCCATGTCCTCGGTGTACATCGCGGATTCGGTGATCGTCTCCGCCGCGATCTCCTCGGCCGTGAGAACAGGAGCCCGATCGGTCAGCTGCGACGGGTGGGCGCGGTCGCGGCTCATCGTGTACCCGCGGGCGTCGGACAGCGGGGACTCCGAGCCGTAATCCCAGCCGGTACCCACGTGCGGTTGCCCATGAGACGAGTGGGAACCGGACTGTTCCCGTGACAGTTCTCCGGCCACCCGAAGCGCGTACCCGGTCACCACCCGGGTGGAGAGCACCGTGGCGTTGGCCTGGGGTTCGCCCACGGCCAGAACACCGAATTCGGTTTCACTGCCCATGACCCGGCGGACACTCATGAGCGCTCCCCCTCAAGGGGAGCGGCGGTGCCGCGGTGCACGGCAATCCGAATGTCCTGGATCGTGTTGGCCCGCCGGCCCGTCAACCGCGCCCAGTCCTCCGGGTCCGCGGTGTTGGGAAGGTCCTGCTGCTCGTAGAACTCCTCGTCCACGGCATTGACCAGGTGCTCGCGCGTCAGGCCCCGCTCGCCCGTGGTCAACAGGGTCTTGATGGCCTGTTTCTTGGCGCGGTCCACCACGTTGCGGATCACCGCCCCGGAAACGTAGTCGGCGAAGTACAGGGTTTCCTGGCCACCGTCCCGGTAGCTGATGGTCAAGAACTCCGTGGCTGCGGTGCGATCGTACATGTGGGCGATCGCTGCGTCGATCAGCTGATCGGCGGCGGCTTCCCGGGAGCCCGCCGCGGCGACGTCGGCCTCGCGCAGGGGAAGTTCGGGGGTGACGTAGAGCGTGAATATTTCGCGCGCGCCGTGGCGATCGGGGCGGTCGATGCGGATCTTCACGTCCAGGCGGCCGGGGCGCAGCACGGCGGGGTCGATCATGTCCTCGCGGTTGGTCGCACCGATCACGATCACGTTGTCGAGCTTCTCCACGCCGTCGATCTCGGTGAGCAGCTGCGGCACAATGGTGGTTTCCACGTCCGAGGACAGCCCGGAGCCGCGCACTCGGAACAGCGAGTCCATTTCGTCGAAGAACACCACCACGGGCACGCCGCGGGCGGCCTGTTCGCGGGCGTTGGCAAAGATGGAGCGAATCTGACGTTCGGTCTCGCCCACGTACTTGTCGAGAAGTTCGGGACCCTTGATGTTCAGGAAATACCCGAGGGCGCGTGCGCGACCCGCCTTGGCCGCGCTGCGTTCGGCCAGCGAGCGGGCCACGGCCTTGGCGATCAGCGTCTTACCGTTACCGGGCGGGCCGTACAGCAGGATGCCCTTGGGCGGGCGCAGTCCGTGGTCGCGGTACAGGTCAGGGTGCACGTAGGGCAGTTCCACGGCGTCGCGGATGGCCTCGATCTGGGTGCCCAGCCCGCCGATGTCCGCGTAGCTGACCTCGGGAACCTCCTCCAGCACCAGCTGTTCCACGTCCGTGCGCGCCACGTGCTCCAGGGCGAAGCCGGTGCGGTGGTCCACGGTCACCGCGTCACCGGGTTTGGGCCGGTCGCGGCGCAGCGCACCGGAGAGCAGCATGACGCGTTCCTCGTCAGAGCGTCCCACGGTCAGCACACGGTCGTGGTCGACAATTTCCTTGATGGTGGCCACCTCGCCGGTGCGCTCGTAGTCGAGGACGGCGGCGACCACGTAATTCTCGTTCAACAGCACCCCGATCCCCGGTTCACACGCGCTCAAGGACACGAGCGGGCTCACGGCCACGCGCATCTTGCGCCCGGACACCAGGACGTCCAGACTCGCCACGGTGATCACGGGCCCGTCACCGGTGGCGGTGCCCACGGGTTGCTGACCGGGGTTGACCTGCTGCACCACGCCGAAACTCATCGGCGGCACGGCCTCCGCGGCGAGCGTCTGTTTGAGCTTGACGATCTCCTGCCGGGACGCATCCAGCAGGCGCATCAATTTCTGGTTCTGCGATCCCACGCCGGCCAGTTGCTTGTCCAGGTTGCGCTTCTGCTCGCGCAGCATGTTGATCTGCCGCTGCGTGTTGTCGGCGGCCCGGTTCTCGGGGGTGGCATCACTCATGGCTGGTGTCCTCCGTGCTCTGCGGGGTGTTCTCCCGCCGTGAGTCGGGATCGATCTGCGCCGTGGCCAGGGCGGCCTGTTCGGCCAGGTTGGTGGCGTCGCGGCCTGCGCGGCGCAGCTTGCGGTCGGAGACGATCCGCTCGCCCAGGGCCACGGGGGTCCAGGCCTGCAGATCTTCTTCGGTGTAATCGCTCTTGGACGCGCGGCGTTTGGGGGCCAGGCGCACGGCACCTTCGGCGAGTTTGCGGGACTGGATGAGGAATCCGGTGTGCGCGACCATGCGGTGATCGGGACGCACCGCCAAACCCTCCACGTGCCAACCGCGCACCATGGTCTCGGACGCCTCGGGTTCCGTGTAGCGCCCGTCCGCGCGCATCGCCTCGGCCACGCGCGACAACTGGGTCACGGTCGCGACGTAACACATCACGACGCCGCCCGGGGCCAGCACGTGGGCCACGGCGTCGAGGCATTCCCACGGGGCCAGCATGTCGAGGACCACGCGGTCCACGGATCCCGGTTCCTCGACCTCCGGCAACTGCTCCGCAAGATCTCCGAGGGTCAGCGTCCAGGCGGGGTGCGGGCCGCCGAACATGGTTTCGATGTTGCCGCGGGCGATATCGGCGAACTCTTCACGGCGTTCGAAGGAGTGCACCGTGCCCTCGTCCCCCACCGCACGCAGCAGGGAAATGGACAGTGCGCCCGAGCCCACACCGGCCTCCACCACGCGCGCTCCGGGGAAGATGTCCGCCATGGTCACGATCTGGCCGGAGTCCTTGGGGTACACCACGGCCGCACCGCGGGGCATGGACAGCACGAAGTCCTTGAGCAGCGGACGCAGCGCCTGGAACTGGATGCCACCCGAGTTGGTCACCACGGTGCCCTCCGGGGCACCGATCAGTTCCTGATGTTCCAGCACGCCTCGGTGGGTGTGGTACTGCCCGCCCTCGGCCAGCGTGATGGTCGTGATGCGGCCACCGTCATCGGTCAGTTGCACGCGTTCGCCCACGCGCAAGGGTCCCCTCCGATTAGCGGCGCCCCGGACGGGTGCTGCGGGCTGGGCGGGTGCTCGGCGTTCGTGCGACTGCTCGGTCATGTGCTCGCTTTCACGAAAAGGTGGTCTGTCGGTTTTCGGGCGGTGGCACGCGGCCCCGCCGGGCTCAGCTACGGGTCATTGTCTCACCGTGGCCCGTGGGAGGCCTCATCGGCCGGTGATGTGGCGGGCGATGTCCCGGTGATGCACCACACCGACCACGGCCCGGTCCGGGTCGAGCACGAGCACCCAGGGGAAGCCATTGATTTCCAGGTGCCGCAGGAGGTCGTCGCCTCGCTCGTCGGCCGGCGCCGTGGCCGTCGCGGGTGACCATTCCATGACGTCGCCCACGGGCGTACTGGCGCGCACATCGTCCGACACGGTGGCCGCTCGCTGTGGGCTGAGCACGCCCACCCGACCCGAGGCGGCGTCGCGCGCCACGACGTCGGGGGTCCAGCCGCTGTATCCCTGGCTCGTGAGCGCGAGAACGGAGGCGTCCACGAGAGAAAGCGCGGTGTCCGGGGAGAATTCGAGCGCGGGACGCGCGATGGTGGAGGCGCGCAGGGGGCGAACCCGTCCCAGCACCCGCGCTTGTTTGAGCGCTTGCGTTGCCCCCGTGAAAATGAAGGCGGCAATCATGAACATGATGAGCAGCGTGATCGGCGAGCGCCAGAGGCCCTGGAACAGAACCCACACGAGGATCAGGACGGCCAGTCCGCGACCGCACCAGGCCGCCACGGTGGTTCCTTTGCTCTCCGAACCGGTGAGGCGCCAGATGAGGGCCTCGACCACGCGACCGCCGTCCAACGGTAGGCCGGGCAGCACGTTGAACAATCCCAGGATCCAATTGGCCAGCACCAGTAGCTGCAGCAATGCCCACCCGGGGCCGGCGTTCTGCGCGGGGGCCAGGAGCATGAGCGCGGTACCGATGCCCGCCAGGATGATATTGGCGATCGGTCCCACCAAGGACACCACCGCCGTGGATCCCGGTGAGGCACGGACGGCGCCGAAGGTCGTGTGGCCACCCATCAGGGTCAGGACGATGCGGCCCACCGGCCAGCCCGCGGCCCTGCCCACGAGTGCGTGCGCCAGCTCGTGGACGAGCACGCTGAAGGCCAGCCCCAGGGCGAACCCGAAGGCCACAACCAGGTTGAGCCAACCCAGCTCGGGATAGAGCCGCCACAGGACGGGCCCGTAGAGCGCCACCGTCAGGACGGCGATCACGAACCACGACCGGTCCAGGTGGACGTCCACGCCGCCGATGCGTGCCAACCGGAGCCCGCGCGGGGCCGCGGTGGTGCCGCTCATGCCAACTCTCGGGCGGTCGGGCGGGCGGGGTTCGGCGCGGGTTCACAGTGCATGCGCCCATGTTAAGCGGGTCCCCGGGGAAACGGCTGAATCGGGACTCGTGGTACTGCGTCCGCCCGCGCCGTACAGTGGAACGGTGAGCACGTTTGACGAGAAGAATTCGCACCCCCGGGTCGGCCCCTTCGGGGTGGTTCGCGACGGCGCCGACACGGACAAAGTGACCGTGTTGATTGCCGCCTTCGAAGGCTGGAACGACGCCGGCGATGCCGCAACCGACGCCCTCAAACTCATGAGTGAGCACTACGGTGCGCGCGAGGTCTTCGAGGTCTCACCGGATGATTTCTACGATTACCAGTACTCCCGGCCCGTGGTCCGTCGGGGGCCGAGCGGAGAGCCCAAGCTGCAGTGGCCCACCACCAAACTGTCCAAGGCCTCGGTTCCCGGCACCAACCTGGACCTGGTACTGCTGCACGGCTGGGAACCGTCCTACAAGTGGCGCACCTTCACCGCGGAATTGCTCGAACAGGCCACCACACTGGACGTGGACTTCGTCATCATGATCGGCGCGTTATTGGCCGACGTGCCCCACACGCGACCGATTCCGGTGACCCTGACCTCGGACACCGAGGAGCTGCGCGAGGAACTCAACATCGAAGCACCCCAGTACGAAGGCCCCACGGGCATCGTGGGTGTCCTCTCGCACATGGCCGCGCTCGCGGGTTTCCCCACGATCAGCATGTGGGCTGCGGTCCCGCACTACGTGGCCCAGTCGCCCTCGCCCAAGGCGGAACTCGCCCTGGTGCGGCAGTTGGAGGAACTGCTGGGCATATCGCTGCCGGTGGATCCGATCGTGGAGGACTCGGAGGCCTGGGAACGCGGCGTCAACGAGCTCGCCGAAGAGGATCCGGAGGTCGCGGCGTACGTTCGGCAACTGGAAGAGGCCAAGGACACCGTGGATCTGCCCGAAGCCACCGGGGACGCCATTGCCCGTGAGTTCGAACGGTATCTACGACGCCGCGACGACCGCGGGTAGCGCCCCTGCCCCGCGTGGTTACAGTACGACTCCCAGCCGGGACTCGATGAGGTCAATGGCCAGCTGACGGTCCTCCGAGGACGCGCCGGCACCGCGCGCTGCGGCGCCGGCCAGGTTCCGAGCCGCCCACGCATCCACGGCAATCACTGCGGCGGGTGCGTTGAGGTCATCGGCCAGGCCCGCGCGCACGGCCTCGAGGAGCGCCTCGGCACCGGCGGTCTCCGGCTTGGCCGCGGCCGCACGCCACGTGGCCAGACGACGCTCGGCCTGGGTCAGAAGATCGTCGGTCCAGAACCAATCGATGCGGTAGTGGTTCGCCAGGATGGCCAACCGGATGGCGGAGGGGTCCACACCGCGTTCGCGCAGCTTGGAGACCAGCACCAGGTTGCCCTTGGACTTGGACATCTTCTCGCCGTCCAGGCCCACCATGGACGTGTGCACGAAATGCTCGGCCATGGGCTGGCTCGAGAGGGCATACGAGTGGCCCGCACCCATCTCGTGATGCGGGAACGCCAGGTCGGAACCGCCGCCCTGGACCGTGAACGGAGTGGGCAGGTACTTGAGGGAAATCAGGGAACACTCGATGTGCCAACCGGGACGACCGGCACCCAAGGATGCGCCGTCCCACTCGGGCTCTCCCGGGCGGTTGACGCGCCACAGCAAGGGATCGAGCACGTCATGCTTGCCGTCGCGTTCGGGGTCTCCGCCGCGCTCGGCGAACAACGGGAGCATCTCCTCGCGGCTCAGGCCGCACACGTCACCGACCACCCACGCATCGGGATCGGTTTCCTTCAGCTGCCCGGCGGCGTTGACGTCGAAGTAGACGTCCCCGTCGGGTTGCTCGGTGTTGTCCTCGTCCACGCCACCGGGAACGCGGTAGGCCAGACCCCGGTCAATGAGGCCCTCCACCGCGGGCACAATCCATTCGATGGATTCCGTGGCCCCCACGTAGCGGGCCGGCGGAATCACGTTCAGCGCACTCATGTCCGTGCGGAACAACTCGGTCTGCTCTTCGGCAAGCTCACGCCAGTCCACGCCCGTGGCCTCGGCGCGCTCGAGCAGCGGGTCGTCCACGTCGGTGACGTTCTGAACGTACGTGACGTGCTGAGCGGCGTCGTTCCAGGCGCGGATCAACAGGTCGAAGGCCACGTAGGTGGCGGCGTGGCCCATGTGGGTGGCGTCGTAGGGCGTGATACCGCAGACGTACAGACCCGCCTCGTGCTCGGCCGGGAGCTGAACCTTGCGCTGCTGACGCGAGTCGTACACCGAAGGCGTGGGGGCTGTTCCGGGCAATTCGGGAACGGGACGTGCGGACCAGGACTTCATACTCACCTTTTGTTCACGGACATGGGTCACTCAAGTTGTCAACGGGTGCCCCCGGCACCCTATTCCCCGGGGTCCAGCGGCTCGGGAATCAGGCGCTGATCATGCCGGCGCCGAGCAGCACGAAGATGCCGGCACCCAGCAGGATCCGGTACCAGACGAACAGGTTGTAGCTGCGTTCGGAAATGTAACGCATGAACCAGCCGATGATGACGTACCCGACCACGAACGCGATCACCGCGGCGACCAGTGTCTGGCCCATGGAGTACACGCCCTCCGGTTCCTGCCCCGTCATGGCCTTGTACAGCTTGTACAGCCCGGAGGCGAACACGGCGGGAATAGCCAGCAGGAAGGCGTAGCGAGCGGCGGCCGCGCGGGTGTAACCCATGAGCAAACCGGCCGTGATGGTGCCACCCGATCGGGAGACACCCGGAATCAAGGCGAGCGCCTGTGCCAGGCCGTAGCCGATAGCGTGTTTGACGGTCAGGTCCTGCAGGACGCGTTCCTGTTTACCCACGTGATCCGCAATGGCCAGGAACAAACCGAAGATCACCAGCATGGACGCGGTGATCCACAGTGAACGGAACTGGCTGTCGATGTAGTCCTCGAGCAGCAGACCCAGGATCGCAATCGGCAGGGAGCCCAGGATGATGAACCACCCCATGCGGGCGTCCGGGTCCTTGCGGGAGACCTTACCGACCAGCGACAACGACCAGTGCTTGATGATCCGCACAATGTCTCGCCAGAAGAAAATCACCACCGCCGTCTCGGTGCCCAATTGGGTGATGGCCGTGAAGGCGGCACCGGGATCCGCGCTGTTGGGCAGGAACTCACCCATGATGCGCAGATGTGCGGATGAGGATACGGGCAAGAATTCAGTCAGGCCCTGGACAATTCCCAGAATGATTGCTTCGATCCAGTTCACGCGACAACTGTACGGCACCCGGGTCCGTAAAACGGGTGAAGAAAGGGCCCACGTGTTCCATCACACGTGGGCCCTTAGCCGCTGGCACGGTGGGCACTCAGTGCCCCGTTCGGTCTAGCGGCGCGAGGAATCCGAGGAGTTCTCGTCCTCGTCGTAGTCGTCTTCGTCAACGAGGTCTTCGTCCATCATCTCGTTGTCCTCGAGCAAGTCCTCGTCGTAATCATCGTCATCATCATCATCATCGTTGTCGTCCGAATCGCTCTCGTCCTCGGCGAACACGGTGAGGGGGGTCACCTCGTCATAGGCCTCGTACAGGGCCTCTTCATACGCGTCGAAGGCGTCAGCGATCGAGAGGTAGGCCCCGTCCACGGCGGGGTCGTTGTCCGAACGTCGATTTGCGGCGGCGGCCAAGTGTTCTTCGAACGCGTTGACCAAAGTTTGCAGGGCGGCGCGAGGATCATTGCTCATGGGGTAGACGTTAGTCGTTATCGAGGCAGAATGGGAGCAATGAAAGAACAACGTTTGTCCAAGATCGGCTCCGCTCCCACTCACCCGGTGGCCAGCAGGGATGACAGGTACGAGTACCTCAGGCTCACCGTGGCCCCCCGCGAACACGTCGCGGATGCGCGCGCCAGGGTGCGGGAGCACGCAGAGTACGGCAAGTGGGAGCTCATGCGTTCCGTGGTGCTGTACGGCGGTGCCCGCCGCTACGTGATGCGGCGTCGGATCACTCGGGTGACGCGCACGCTCTAACCGATCCGGGGCCTCGCCCACGACGACGCCGCCCGGCCCGCTGCGGTGCCGCCACCGCGCGGTCACCCGCGGTCGTCACGGCCGCCGGTAGCCGCCGCGGATCAGTCCGTGGGGATCGGACCGAGCAGGGACGTGGCCGTGGCGGCGTGCACCGATTCGTTGTCCGAGGGGTGGTACATCCCGGCCAGCACATCACGGTAGAGCCGTTCCAGCTCACTCCCCCGGCGGAACTGCGAACCGCCCGTGGAGCGCAGGGCCAGATCCACGACCTGCCGCGCGGTTTCCGTGGCACGGTGCTTGAGCCCGGAGAACAAGATGAACCAGCGCCCCCCGTGCTGGACCTCCCGGTCGGTGCCCACCGCATCCATGTCGGAGCTCACCTGACGCAATTGAAGTTCCACGCCGTCGCGCAGGATCCCGGCCTCCGCGATGTGCCAACGGATATCGGGGTCGGAGGCGTAACTGGCCCCGCGCGCATGTGACATCCGTGTGCGGCTGATCTCCACGGCCACCTGGATCGCCCGGTCCGCGATCCCCGTGTACACGGACGCGAGCAGCAACTCGAAGCAACCAAAGATGCCCCAGACCACGGGGTCCGGCGATGGCCCCACGGGAATTTCGGTGAGGACGCGCTCGGGTGCCAGCACTGCGCCGTCGAGCACCGTGGTGCACGACTGGGAAGCACGCATGCCCAGCGCGTCCCAATCCTGTTTGATCTCGACCCCCCGCGCACCGCGTTCGAGCACGCCGAAGACCAACGCGTCCGGGGCGTCGGATGCGCGATCGGTGCGCCGGGCGTGCACGAGCAACCTGGTCCACGCGGGTGAAAGCGACGTGAAGATCTTGGTGCCCTGCAAACTCAGCCCGGCCTCGACGGGTTCGGCCACCGAGGTGGCGTCGAAGAGCACCAAGTCGTTGCCGGCCTCGGAAATACCGAAGGCGAACACCTCACCGGCCACGACTTCTTCGAAGATCCCGCGAGCGCGCGCGTCCCCGCGTTGCCACAGCGTGCGCGCAACACCCACGATCACGTGGTGCATGTTGATCCCCAGGGCGGTCGACGGCGCCGCGGCGGCCAGGCGGCGCTGGGCCATGGCGGCGTCCTGCAGGGAAAACCCCAGGCCCCCGAACTCCTCGGGCACCAGCAACCTGAGATAGCCCGCATCACGCAGGTCCGCGAAGTCCTCGGCGAAGAACTCGTTGCGTTCGTCGTACCCGGCCGCGCGGTCACGGAACGTCTCGAGCATGTGGTCGGGAAGTACGTCGTGCATTGTGCTCACGTGTGTCTCCTTGACGTTGTTCTCAGCGCAGCGGGTCAGCGGCGTCAAAGGTGCGGGCGATCCGATGGGTTGCGAAGAAGGCCTCGTAGCTCTTGTTCCCGTACGCCCCGATGCGCGAGAAGGATGCGGGCACGCTGGGATCCTTGTACCAACCGTCCGTGACATTGGGCCTCATGATGTCCAGGTTGGGCCGGGTTTCGCCGTTGATCCGGAGCTGTTCCCAGGCACCGCCCGTGTTGAGCCACATTTCCACCCAGCCACCGTTACTGGCGTACGCGTACTTGTAGGACTGGATCACGCCCACCCACTGTCCGGTGGGTATCCGCGCCTCGGTGCCCAGCAGCTGAGGCTCATCCCCCATGCGGAACATCAGCCCGCCGTCGGGGTGTTTGACCAGCATGATCCCCAGCAGTGACGGGCCGTTGGACGGAGGCCCGTAGCCACCCGTGTACAACGTGATCCACGTTTGATCGGTGAAGTCGTCATCCAGCACGTAGAACGAGAATCCGTTGAAGTACACGTCATTGTCGTTACCGTGCGCCGCGGCCTTGATAATGGGCTCGGTCTCCACCATGGAACGGGGGAACTCGTTGCCCAGCGTCAGTTCCGGCAGCGAGGTGAATCGTGCCACCTGGCGTCCACCACCCACGGGGTCCGGGACCAAGTGATAACCCAGCCCCTCCCGGTTGTCCTCCGGGATCAGTTTGGCGTAGCCGCTCAGTCCACGCTCATCGATGTTCGCGTCGAACAGCCGGTCCGCCGACAGGTCCTGTTCGGGGGGTTCGTCCTCGACCCACCGGGGGATCTGTGTGGCGACGCCCGCCGCCGTGGCCGCTGCCACCACCCCCGCGGCCGCGATAATCGCCTTTCGGCGCGTGAGACCACCACGCTGGTCGTGGCCCGGCACGGCCTCGGTCTTTTCTTGACGCTCCCCCACGAATAACTCCTAATAGTTGGTCAACAAACGATGCAGAACGCGAGAACCGAATTCCAGCGATGCCACCGGAACTCGTTCGTCCACACCGTGGAACATGCCCGTGAAATCCAATTCTTCCGGCAACCGCAGCGGTACGAAACCGTAGCCGGTGATCCCCAGACGTGACAGGGACTTGTTGTCCGTCCCGCCGCCCAACATGTAGGGCAGCACCACGGCTTCCGGGTCCTCGGCCTTGAGTGAGTCCACCATGGCATCCACCACGTCTCCGGAGAAAGGCACTTCCAGTCCGATGTCCTCGAACTCGGCCTCGAAGGTGATGCCTTCCCCGGCGAGTTCCCGCAATTTTTCCATGACGATCTCGCGCTGCTCCGGAAGGTAGCGCACGTCAAGGGTGCCCTGGGCCGACCCGGGAATCACATTGGTCTTGTACCCGGCGTCCAACATGGTGGGGTTGGCGGTGGTTTGCAGGGTCGAACCCACAAAGCGCGCCACGTGCCCGAGTTCGTCGAGCAGCCGCTTGGGATTGTCCGGGTCGAACTCCACCCCGGTCAGCTCGGTCACCTCGTCCAGGAAGGCCCGGGTGGTCTTGGTCAGCTCAATGGGCCACGTGTACTCACCGATGTTGGCCATGGCCCGGGACAACCGGGTCACGGCGTTGTTCTCGTGCAGCCCGGAACCGTGACCCGCCTCGCCCTTGGCCATCATGTTGAGCCACATCAGACCCTTTTCCGCGGTCTGCAGCAGATAAGCACGTTGACCCCCGATAGTGGCCGAGTAGCCACCCACTTCGCTGAGGGCGTCCGTGACACCGTCGAAAAGTTCGGGATGGTTCTGGGTGACCCACTTGGAGCCGTAGCTCATGCCGGCCTCTTCATCCGCGAAGAAACCGAACACGATGTCGCGCTTGGGCCGTTCCCCGGTGCGGGCCATGTAGCGCATGACCGAGAGCATCATGGCATCCATGTCCTTCATGTCCACGGCGCCGCGGCCCCAGATCATGCCATCCTTGACCTCACCCGCGAACGGATCAACGGACCACTCATCGGCCAGCGCCGGAACCACGTCCAGGTGCCCGTGCACCAGGAGCGCGTCCGCGGAAGGATCGGTTCCCTCGATGCGGGTGAACACATTGGCTCGCTCCGGAGCCGATTCGAAATACTGCGGTTCCAGCCCGACCTCGCTGATCAGGCCCGCAACGTACTCACCGGCCGCTCGCTCGCCCTTGGCATTGCCCCTGGAGTAATTGGTGGTGTCGAAACGAATCAGTTCTTGACAGATCTCGGCGGTTTCGAGTTCCGGGGCTGACTGCCCGGACGCCGTGGAATCCGGTGTCGACATCGTGTCTCCTTCTCCTGGGATCGCTCGGGTGAGACCACCCGACTCGTCGTACATGTGCCTTCAACGGTAGTCCCCGCGACCCCCGGAGGCATTAAAGTCGGCGGCGACCAATCGCAGTCCTTCATATTCCGGACCTTGACGTGCCGGCCACTCATTTCAAATTGCCTCTACTTCGCAGTAGTATCAGCATCGATTGCTTTGAGATTCCCCCCGAATCCCCCCCCCCAAAGGTCTCATGCTGCACGATTCAATGCCACCGCATTCCCCCCGCAATTTTCCGCCCGACGAGCTGCCCCAGGTCGATATTCGCGCGGTCGCCTTTCATCGCTGGCGCACCCTCAAATGGCTGGTGTCCTTTGTCGAACCCCATTCCGGTTGCCCCAGGGAAGGCCGCGCCCGCACCTTCGATGCCGCAGTGCAACTGGCCAGGACGTGGTCCCTGGCCTACCGAGCCGAGCAGTACGGCGGCAGTGTGCTCGCGGCGGACGTACCCTCGATCGACCTCAGTCCCTGGGACGTCCATAAAGATTCGCCAACAATTCAGTGATGATATTGCAGGAGTGATCGCCGCCTCCGTGTTCTCCGTTACTCTGGTGGAACGAACGCCAGGCCGCACCGGCCCTTGACCCATATGGAGGCCAAGATGAGTGGAACCATCACCCTGATCGCCCAAACGTTGGAGACAAACAGCACTAACCCGGTGCCCAGTCGACAGGTGACTGCCGAGGACATTCCGGCGCTGTCGGAACTTTATTTTCAGGCCTACGCGTCATCGCCCGCCGCCATGTCCGAAGAGGACGCCGGGAAGATCATCCAGGGCGTTTTCGACGGCGAGTACGGCCCGTTCTTGCCGGATGCCTCGCCAGTGGTCGAGGACGACGACGGCCAGGTCATTGCCGCCGCGATCGTGCTGGAACAACGCAAAGGCGACGACCTGCCCACGGTGCCCTACTTGTTCGAACTGTTCACGGCGTCGTCCCACCGCCGCCGCGGGCTCGCGGAACAATTGGTCCGCGAAGCCATGACCAAGCTGTACGGCCAGGGCTACGAAGAGGTCTGCCTACGGATCGCGGAGGACAACTCCGCGGCCCTGGCCCTGTATTTGACGCTGGACTTCAACCGTTGGATTCCGGACAACGACGATCTCTGAGCTAGGGGTCAGAACTCCAGTTCACGCTGCGCGGGCGGAACTTCTCGCGTGTCCGTGTGGCTGGCCCAGCGGACGGTGACCTCGAGCAGACGCAGGTTCTCGGGGTCATTCGTCTCTGTGGCACCAGGATGCTGGGTGGAGAGAACCTCTGCCGCCGCGGCCACCTGGGTGTCGTCCAACACGGCCGCCTCACCCTCGAGCTGGACCTCTTGGGCGCCGTCATTGACGATCACCATGGAAACCCGGGGGTCGGAGGTGATGTTGGTGAACTTGCGGGACAGGGCGTTGGTTCCCAGAATGATGCGTCCGGTGTCGTTGACGGCCACGTGCACGTAGGCGGATTCGGGATAGCCGGTTCCACTGTTGCTCGCGATCACGCCGGCTCCCGCGCGGCGCACGAAATCAATCAGCCACCGGCTGTCTTCCGAAATGTTCTTGCCCAGTTCCACCATGACGTCTCCTACCGGATTGTGCCTGTATCTGACACTGTCCACTGTAGGTTGCGGCCGCTCCGGTTCCCGGGGCGGCACCCCAGCACGCGGTATTAGAGCAAAGTGTTAAGCGGCTCCACCAGATGGGGTCCCTGCACGGCCACGGACCCCACGTCGGTGGTGACCGGGTGCATGCGCCACTGCGCGGCGACATCGTAGGCCTCCGAAATGGCCCGAGCCACCACATCGTGCGTGCGCTCCGTATCCGGGGTAATCCATTCCGGGACCATGTCGCTGCTCATGCCCAGGGGCAACCGGTTGTGCAAGTGACCCAGGGCCGCGAGATGCTCATTCTCGTCGTCGGAATCGGGTGCCTCGCAGGTCAGGATGGAACACGACAGCAACCACTGGCTTTCGCCCTCTTTGCCCGAGCGGGTCTGGCCCTCGCGGGCACCCGCCAATTGTTCCTCCGGGACCTTCCACCATTCGTAGATGCCGGCGAACCAGATCATGTGCTCCTCCGGCGGGTGCACGAAGTACGGCTGCTTCTTACCCTTGCCCTTGGCGCCACCCGTCGAAGCCGCCGGGGCCAGCCACTCGTAGTATCCGTCCGCGGGGATGGCGCAGCGGCGGGACTTGATGGCAGCGCGGAACGAGGGCTTTTCCTGGACCGTCTCCGAGCGGGCATTGAACATTTTGGAGCCCACAGCGATGTCCTTGGCCCATGACGGAACCAGCCCCCAGCGTGCCGCGTGAAGTTCACGGTGCAGGGTGCCCTGGTCGTCCAGGCGTTCCAGCAGGATGGGCACGGTCTGGGTGGGCGCCGTGTTCCAGTTGGCGCGCACGTGGTCCCCGGCGAGGGTTTCATCGACCTCGGCGTCGAATTCCAAGGCGAGCTGACCCGGGGTCCTGGCAATGACGTAACGGCCGCACATGGGGTGCCCCTAACTGTTCTGGATGGATCCGTAGCCCATGTACCGGGAGTACATGGTGTACACCTGCAACAATGCGTCTTCGACCTGGGAGACCGTGGTTCCGGGGCGGACATCATCCACGGCGCCGGCGGTTGCCGGGTCCCATTCCACGCCCAAGGCCGAATAGACGTCGGTGAGGACCGAGCGGATCGGGTCGGAATGTTCCACCACGATCACACTGGAGAAGTACCAGGCACCGGCCACGACCCGTTGGGCGGTGCCCGCAAGTTTCACCGGCCGGTCCGGGTCCTGGGCGGTGCGCGGCGCGTGCACGCTGTACTCCCCCGCGCAGTATTCGCCGGGGATCTCGCCCACATCGGCGGGGATGTCCAGGTGTTCGAGGGCGGCCACGATCATGTCGCCGAACAGTCGGTAGCGGTCCTGGATGCCGGTCTTGGGGTCCGGATCGGGTTCAATGTGGTCCACAATCAGGCACCCGCCGTGATAAGCGGCCGCGCGCCCGCCGACCCGGCGCACCAAGGGAGCGAACCCGGCGTCGAGCGCGGACCTTCGTGCCCGGGTGAAGCCCGGGTTGAGTTCGTCGCGGCGCCCGAACGCGACAGTGGGGCGGGGTTGGTAGATCCGCAGGATGGGCCCGGTGTTCGACGACCGAGCGGCGTCGAGAATCGACAGGGAACGGCGGTAGTCCTGCTCGGCACCTAGGGACTCGCGCTGGCGTATAAGTTTCATGCTGCGCCCCACTTTAGTTGCTCCGCCGGGAGCTCACGGTCGACGACGCCGCTTAGTCACCTTACGCGGCCCAGGCCACCGTGGATCCGCTACGCCACTGCGGCGGTACGCGATGCGCGCCGGGCCTGATGTCATGGCGCATCGGGTGAATGGCAACGCCCGATTTCAATGGACCGTACGCCTGCGCGGCGGCCGTGGCGGCTGCCAGCAACGCGTAGTCGTCCAGTAGTTCGCGTGAGTCGTTCATGGCCAGGATCTTCTCGCCGGGGTCGGCGGTCTGTGTCACGGGCACGAACCGACGGACGCGATGCTGCCCGCGGGCCAGCCGGTTCTTCTCCTGACGAGACAGGAGGGAGGTGTCAGGGTGGGTGAGGTACCACGCTTGGGCGCCGCGCAGCACACGGGTCAGCAGTGATACGTGAAATTCCGCCACGGTGCCACCACCGTGCATGACGGAACCCAGTGCGGACAGTTCATGGGACGTGAGGGCGGACGGTGTCCGCGGGGAAGTGAACGTCAACATGTCATCCTCTCGACGATCGATAGATCGAGGCTCGCGATGTGCGTGCCGGTGTGCATCGATCATGCATCGCGTTCACTGATGGCGGGTTGAGAGGAGCTGGTCGTTAACTGACAAACCCCGCACCCCGACCTGGGAGCCCAGGTGGGTGCGGGGTTCGTCAATGGCTGTGGACTTAGAAGTCCCAGTCCTCGTCCTCCGTGTTCACGGCCTTGCCGATCACGTAGGAGGAACCGGAGCCGGAGAAGAAGTCGTGGTTCTCGTCCGCGTTCGGGGACAGCGAGGAGAGAATGGCCGGGGACACGTCGGTCATTTCCCGCGGGAACAGCGCTTCGTAGCCCAGGTTGTTGAGGGCCTTGTTGGCGTTGTAGTGCAGGAACTTCTTGACGTCCTCGCTCCAGCCCACCGTGTCGTAAAGGGATTCGGTGTAGGCGATCTCGTTCTCGTAGAGCTCGTCGAGCAGGTCGTAGGTGTACGCCTTGAGCTCTTCCTGACGTTCCGGGGTCTCCTCGACCAGACCGCGCTGGTACTTGTAGCCGATGTAGTAACCGTGCACGGCCTCGTCGCGGATGATCAGACGAATCAGGTCCGCCGTATTCGTCAGCTTGGCGTGCGAGGAAAAGTACATGGGCAGGTAGAAGCCCGAGTAGAAGAGGAAGGACTCCAGCAGCGTGGAGGCCACCTTCTTTTTCAGCGGGTCATCACCCTTGTAGTACTTGATGATGATCTCTGCCTTGCGCTGCAGGTACGGGTTCTCGCGGGACCAACGGAAGGCCTCGTCGATCTGCTTCATGGACGACAGTGTCGAGAAGATCGAGGAGTAGGACTTGGCGTGCACCGACTCCATGAACGCGATGTTGGTGTACACCGCTTCCTCGTGGGGGGTCTTGGCGTCCGGGATCAACGAGACGGCACCCACGGTGCCCTGAATGGTGTCCAGGAGGGTCAGACCGGTGAAGACCTTCATGGTGAGGTCCTGCTCCTCCTCGGTCAGGGTCTTCCAGGACTGGACGTCGTTGGACAGCGGCACCTTCTCGGGGAGCCAGAAGTTGGAGGTCAGACGATCCCAGACTTCGAGGTCCTTGTCGTCCTGAATGCGGTTCCAGTTAATGGCCTCCGCCGTGTGGCGGAGCAGTTCAACCTTTTCAGCTGTCATGGCGCGCTGGCTCCTTCGCTTGTCAAAAAGTGTGTCGACTGGGGTCCTCGGGGGCTTCATCGCGAACTCGCGCAATGGATGGAGTCGAGCTACCAGAATAGCTCACCGGCCTTGAATTTCGTCGAAAGCGCAGGTCATGATGGTCACATCAGCGCCTCGTACGAGGCGGCTCGAGCGACCGTAAGGAGAACGTCATGGTGGACATCGGAGGACTTGGAGACAAGGCGAAGCAGTTCGCCGAGGACAACCCGGACAAGGTTGACCAGGGCATTGACAAGGCCGGAGACGCCGTGGATGATCGCACCGGCGGCAAGCACGCGGAGCAGGTCGACAAGGGCCAGGACGCCGCGCGCAACAAGTTCGGCGGCAATGGCGAGCAGTAACGGCTGATGAAACGGCGCCCCTCGGAAGAGATTTCCGCGGGGCGCCGTGTGCTCTGCGGAGAACCTCACTGAGAGTCCCCGCGGGATCTAGGCCGCCTCGCCGCCCTCACGAGCGAGTGCGGTCAGCCGGGACACGGCGCGGTAGTACTTCTTCTGGTAGCCGCCGGCCATCATTTCTTCGGTGAAGACCTGGTCGAAGGGCACACCGGTCGACAGAATCGGCAGATCCTTGTCGTACAGTCGGTCTGCCAACACCACGAATCGCAGTGCCACGGCCTGCTGGTCGATGGTGCGCACCCCGCGCCACACGATCCCGTCCAGGCCGTCGATCAGCGCGCGGTAGCGGGATGGGTGGACACGGGACAGGTGCTCGACCAGTGCGTCGAAATCGTCGATCCCCACGGTCCTGCCCGAGAAGGTCTGCTGGGCGGCGGCGTCCAGAGCGGCGTCGTCGGCGAGCGGCTGAGGTGCCTCGGGAAGGCCGCGGTGGCGGTAGTCCTCACCGTCGATCCGTACGACGTCGAATTGTGAGGACAGCACCTGGATCTCGCGCTGGAAATCCTGGGCCGCGAACCGGCCCTCACCCAATGAGCCGGGAAGCGTGTTGGAGGTCGCGGCGAGTTTGACGCCGGCGTCCGCGAGTTCACGCATGAGCCGGGACATCAGCACGGTGTCCCCAGGATCGTCGAGCTCGAACTCGTCGATGCACACGAGTTGGTAGTCCTTGAGCGCTTCCACGGTGTGGCGGAAGGTCAGCGCGCCCACCAGGTTCGTGTACTCCACGAACGTACCGAACGCCTTGGGTCCCGGAACCGCGTGCCACAGGGAGGCCAAGAGGTGGGTCTTGCCCACACCGAAGCCACCATCCAGGTAAATGCCCTGGGCGGGCGAGCCCTTCTGAGCTCCTCCCCCGCCGAAGAGCTTGGAGAAGAACCCGTTGCCCGAGGACTGGCCACCGCCCACACCCGCCGCGAACGCCTTCAATTTCTCGACCGCCTCCGACTGCGACGGCTGGGAGGGATCGGGCCGGTACGTGTCGAAGGAGACCTCTCCGAAGCGCTCGGACGGGCGGAAACCGGCCAGCAAATCCTGGCCGGAAACGCGCGGGTTACGCTCCACGAGGTGTTCAATGTGCATGCTCACGTAAGGGGCCTCCCTGCCCGTGGCGCCTCAGCCCCGCGATTTCACGGGACGGGACGTCGGGCGGCATTGATCAGGACGAATTCCGAGTAGGCGAACTGCTCCTGCCACGATGCTACCGGTCAGCCCATCGTGAACACGCCCGCTGCAGCCCCCGGTTGCGGCTTTCGCGCATGCATTCCCCACCGCCAGCGCACTACCCTGGACATCAAGTCCCGCGCGCCGTGACGCGCACGTCTACACACGAGGAGTACCGCACATGCCCGTGGAAGCAGAGAACAACCAGGATTTCTCCCAGTACGCCCATCCCGAGCGGCTGGTCTCCACCCAGTGGGTGGCCGACAACGCAGGCAAGCCCGGTGTGGTGGTTGTCGAATCCGACGAGGACGTCTTGCTGTACGAAACCGGTCACATCCCCGGTTCGGTGAAGGTCGACTGGCACACGGACCTCAACGAGCCGGACACCCGTGATTACGTGGACGGCACGCAGTTCGCCGAGCTGATGTCCCGCAAGGGTATTTCTCGCGATGACACGATTGTGGTCTACGGCGACAAGTCCAACTGGTGGGCCGCGTACGCCCTGTGGGTCTTCACCCTGTTCGGCCATCAGGATGTCCGGCTCATGAACGGTGGCCGTGACAAGTGGGTGGCGGAGGGTCGCGAGCTGACCACCGACACCACGGAGGTCACCCCCACCGACTATCCCGTGGTCGAACGCGACGACTCCGTGATCCGCGCCTACCGCGAGGACGTTCTGGACAACCTGGGCAAGACCCCGCTCATTGACGTGCGCTCCCCGCAGGAGTACACCGGCGAGCGCACCCACATGCCGGACTACCCCCAGGAGGGCACGTTGCGCGGCGGGCACATCCCCACCGCGGCGTCCGTCCCGTGGGCTCGCGCCGCCGCGGAGGACGCCACATTCAAGTCCCGTGACGAGTTGGACGCGATTTACCGCGAAGAAGTGGGTCTGTCCCCCGACGACGCCGTGATTGCCTACTGCCGCATCGGCGAGCGTTCCTCCCACACGTGGTTCGTGCTCACCCACCTGCTGGGCTTCGACAACGTGCGCAATTACGACGGTTCCTGGACCGAATGGGGCAACGCGGTGCGCGTGCCCGTGGCCCAGGGTGCGGCCCGCGGTGAGGCTCCGGAGGGTGCCCGGTGACCACCGAAGCATTGCCCGACCAGGTCCAGGGATTGATCGAGGATTTCGACGCCGTTCCGGAACCCGACAAGCTCCAGCTCCTTCTCGAGTTCTCCCGTTCGCTCCCCGAGCTTCCCGCCCGGTACGGCGAACACCCGGAAGACCTCGAACAAGTGGTCGAGTGTCAGTCGCCGCTGTTCTTGGCCGTGGAGCTCGAAGAGGGCGGCGGGGACCCGGGGGTGAACATTTACTTCTCCGCACCGCCCGAGGCACCCACCACGCGCGGGTTCGCGTCCATCCTGTACGAGGGTCTGGACGGTCTGCCCGCCTCTACCGTGCTGGACATCCCCGATGACCTGCCGGAGCGTTTCGGCCTGACCAAGTTGGTGTCCCCGCTGCGCATGCGCGGGATGTCCGCGATGCTGGGCAGGATCAAACGGCAGGTCCGGGAGCTGCAAGCGGCTCGCGCTGCCGGCTGAGGATGGCCCGCAACCGCCCCGGGGCTCGGGCATCGCACGCCGCTACGGCGGCCCTTGCGGTGCTCGACGCCGCCGGGGTTGCCTACACGGCGCTGCCCTACCGGCATGACCCGCGTGCGGAATCGTTCGGTATGGAGGCCGCGCGTGAGCTGGGCAAGGACCCGGCGTGCGTGTTCAAGACCCTCATGGTCGTCCATGACAAGGACTGGGCCACGGTCATGGTTCCCGTGAGTTCCACCGTGGATCTCAAGGCGACCGCCCGGGAACTGGGGTGGAAGAAGGCGCGTCTGGCGGCGCCGTCGGCGGCCGAAACCCGAACCGGTTACGTGGTGGGCGGCATTTCACCGTTGGGTCAGAAAGTTCCGTCTCCCGCGTTGCTGGATCACTCCGCGCGCGAGCTGGTGACCGTGCTGGTATCCGGTGGGCAGCGCGGGCTGGATGTCGAGCTGTCTCCCGCCGATCTGCTCAGGCTGACGGACGGGCGTTACGCACCGCTGGCCGCTTGAGCTTGGTGGGCAGCCACTCCCGCACGGCTCGTTCCCAGCGCTTGCGGTCAATGTTCCACTCCTTGGTGTGGCGCGCACCCGCGAAGCCCACGAAGTCCACGAACGGGCTGAGCTCGGCCAGGTGCACCGAGCCCTGCACCGGAACCACCTCGTCATCGGTGGAGTGCAGAATGAGCGTGGGTGTGGTGATGTCCTCCCACCGCGATATCCAGTCCAGTGCATGCAGGTCCAGGGGCGCGGCCAGGCCCGTGATTTTGGGCCCCAGCCGATGAGAAATCAAGTCCGTGGCCATTCGGCCGATGCGCCGTGGAATGCGGTGAATCTTGGCCTGGTGGGCGACCAACTCGAACCAGTCGACCACCGGCCCGTCCAGAACGACCGCGCGGACCGTGTGGCGGTACTTGGTGAGCTCCAGGGTGCGGAGCACAATGGCACCGCCCATGGACCATCCGAAGAGCACGATGTCCGTGGCACCCCGGGACAGGGCGTACGCGATACCCGCCTCCACGTCTTCCCATTCGGTGAAACCCAGTCCGTAGCGGTTGTCCTGGGTGGCCGGTGCTTCTCGGTCGTTGCGGTAGGAGACGATCAGACTGTGCAGACCGAGTTCTTGCGCAACACGGGCTCCCCTGATGCATTCCATGCGCTGCGCACCGCGCCCGTGCACCATGACCGCCCACACGCCTTCGTGCCGTGGCCGGTCGGTGACACCGTCCGCGGGAATGACCCAGGCCGGGGCGGGACCGAGCTCCGTCTCCACGTCCACTTTTTCGAACGCGAATCCGGCATCTCCCGGACGTGCGTAGACCGTGCCGGTCCACCAGCCTTTGGTGCCCTCCGCGAGTTCGCCGCGGTAGACCCGTTCCACCAACCGGGTGACCGTGTTGTTGTTCTGCCGGACCACGAATCCAATGCGCGCCATGCTCTGGCCCTCGTCGAAGCGCAGGGCGTAGGTGCCGGCGGCTCGGGTGTCCGTGTTGGCGGGCAACGTGATCAGCTGTTGACCCGAATTCGGGTCCGTGTCGAGCTTCAACACCGTGAGCTTCCCCGCGACTTTGGCCGGCACCACAACCTGCCGGGCGATGAACGCTGCCAGACCGCTGGACAGGGCGAACGTGACGGACGCCGCCCCAATGCTGAGCGTGGCACCGACAATGGCACCGTGGCGCCACGACCGGGAGGGAGCGTCTGCGGGGGGAGTCGGAAGGGATGCCATGTCGTCATTCTGACATGTTCGCCCTGGGCGCTTCCGGCGGGCATATTGGAGCCCGGTCAACTGTTGTACACAGTGGTCCGATCCATCATGCCAACCAGGAAACGGAGAAAATATGTCCGAGAACTCCACCCACGAGCCGGTCTCCGCGCAGTCCGCCGCCCGAACCGATGCCCAATGGCGCGAGGTACTGACCCCCGCCGAGTACCAGGTATTGCGCCAGGGCGGTACGGAGCGCCCGTACACCGGCGAATACGTGGACACGGAAACAACCGGCGTCTACGAATGTCGAGCGTGCGGAGCCGAGTTGTTCCGATCCGCCACCAAGTTCCACTCCAACTGCGGGTGGCCTTCGTTCTTCGAGCCCCTGGCCGAGGATCGGGTGCGTTACATCGAGGACACGACCATGGGCATGAAACGCGTGGAGGTCCGGTGCGCGGCCTGCGATTCCCACATGGGGCATGTTTTCGAAGGGGAGGGTTTCAACACGCCCACCGACCTGCGCTACTGCATCAACTCCGTGTCCATGCGATTGGTGCCGGCCACCCGGGGCGAGTGACACCGGATTCAGTTACCGGCCGGTTGGCACAACGGCCAGTCACCGCCCGCGGAAGTCGTGGCTGACTCTCACGGCGTGGCTCCCCTCACCCCGGGCGGCTCACTGGCTAATGTGAGCGTTGTGAGCGCGGTAAGCGAGCTGAACGGCACCCCGGAGGAATTTCGCACGGCAGTGCGAGCTCTCGGTCGTGCACGCACTCGCCCGGAAGTCACACTGGCCCGCATCACCCCACCGCGCGGCTTGGCTCCGCACGCCATGTCGATTGCCGCCGAAGTGGGCCGGATTCAACGCCGCACCCTCCGCAGCTACGAACACACCCAGGCACCCACCACCGGTCGATTCGTGCTGCTGTACGACCCGTCACGGCCCGAACCATGGGGTGGACCCTTCCGGATCGTCAGCTGGTTCCGAGCCCACATGGACCTGGACATCGGCCGGGACGAGTTGCTCACGGACGTCAGCTGGTCGTGGTTGACCGAGGCGCTGGACCACAGCGGGGCCTCGTACACGTCCGAGGGCGGTACGGCCTCACGCACCTTGGAAAAGGGATTCGGCTCGCTACGGGAGAACACGGACAGCGTGGAGATCGAGGTCCGCGCGTCATGGACCCCGTTGACCGAAAAAGATCCCCGGAACTGGGCGTGCGCGCACGTGGAAGCCTGGTCGCAATTGTTGTGCACAGCTACGGGACTGCCCCCGTTCAGCGAAGGCGTGACGTATTTGTAGTGGCCCGCACCTACTGCTCGGTTCCGTGGCAGTACGGTAGAGACAGCAATTACCGATCCAGTGGTCAGGAATTTTCATTAATACCGTGAGTGATCAGTCTCCCAGGACGCCGCAAAGGCCCCCAGCCACCGAAGTCGTGGTCACGGGGTTCGAGGACTTCCACGTCCCCGCAACGGTTCACTTGCACGGACCCGCCGACGGCATCCCCCGCGTGGTGGACACCGCACGGGGTTTGGCGCGGGCGGCGGAACAACTCGCACAAGCCACCGGCCCCGTGGCCATCGACACCGAGCGCGCCTCGGGGTTTCGTTTCGGCCAGCGTGCGTTCCTGGTCCAGATCCGCCGCGAAGGTGCGGGCACCATCTTGATCGACCCGGAGGCCGTGGGATCACTGGCCAGCATTAATGACGCCCTCCGCGGCGTCGAATGGGTGCTGCACGCGGCAACTCAGGACATGCCGTGTTTGCGGGATCTGGACATGACCCCTGATCTGCTGTTCGATACCGAGCTGGGCGGCCGACTGCTGGGCCTGCGAAAGGTCGGACTGGCATCCATGACAGAGGAGCTCCTGGGGTTCACGCTCTCCAAGGAACACTCCGCCGTCGACTGGTCCAAGCGCCCCCTGCCGCAGGACTGGCTCAATTACGCCGCCCTCGACGTGGAGGTCCTGGTCCAGCTGCGCTGGGCCACGGAAGAACGACTGGTCGAGGCCGGAAAGCTTGAATGGGCCCAGCAGGAATTCGAGGCCGTGCGCACCGCCCCGGCCCCTCCGCCGCGTAAGGACCCGTGGCGCCGAACCCACGGGATCGGTACCGTGCGTGGTCGGCGCAAACTCACCGCCGTGCGCAACCTCTGGACCGCCCGGGAGAACCTCGCCAGACACAAGGACCTCTCCCCCAACAGGCTCCTGCCTGATTCGGCAATCGTTGCCGCCGCCAATGCCATGCCCCGCACCGTGCCGCAGTTGTTGGCGACCCCGGGTTTCCACGGTCGCTCGGCATCCCGTGAGGCCCCCCGCTGGCTGGCTGCGGTCCAGGAGGCGCGGCTCACCGATGACCCGGTGCCCCACAATGTGCCCTCGGATGCGCTACCTCCCGTGAAGGGTTGGGAGGCCAAACGCCCCGAGGCCGCCGCTCGGCTCAAGGCCATTAAACCGGCCGTGGCCGAACACGCGGAGGCCGTGGGGATGCCCACCGAAAATTTGATCACCCCCGAGCTGCTACGCCGTTTCTGCTGGCAACCCCCGCGCTCGACGTCGGACGAGGCCGTGGCTCAGCGGCTCACGGAACTGGGAGTCCGGCAGTGGCAGGTGGAACAGGTGGCGTCGGTGATCGGACACACCTGGCGGGAGCTGCGGGCCCAGCGCCGTGCGGAGAAGCACGCGGATGATCCGATCCCCGAATCAGGGAACGAACCATGACCATGACAGTGGCCGCGCACCCGGAAGGGTACGCGGCCACTGTCAGGTGAAGACTGGAATCAGTTCTTCATCTCGTCCTCGGTGGGGCCCGGCTCTGCGGCCTTCATGTCCACGTCCTTCTCGGTGGTCACGGGCTTGGGCAGATCCGCATCCGAGGAGTTCGAACCGGCCTTAGCCTTGACCGAGGCGGCACCCTCCTTGGCCTTGTCTTTCACGGTCGAGGCGCCGTCCTGGGCCTTGGCCGATACGGTACCTGCGGCCTTCTGGGCGGTGTCGGCAAGCTTGCCGCCCACCACGGGAACCTCGGACTTGACCCAGTCGGTGCCCTCGGACACCTTGTCCTGGACCTTGGGATCGTTCCAGGTGTTGATGGCGGTCTCACGCAGGGACTCGTAGCTCTTACGGCCCGAAGCGGAACCCACGATAAAACCAACACCGAAACCGGCGACGAAAGCGAGACGCTTGATCATCTTGATTCCTTTCAGTTGTTCGAGGCAGCCTTCCTGGCACCCCTGTGACTAATACACATCCTACTGACCTTTCCCGTGGCTCCCCGTTTTGACGCACGGCCCCGGCCAGTCGCATCACATTGTCAGGGAGCGGGTCATAAACTGAAAAGCGCGTAATCTTCGAGAGGATCCCCTTGAACACGGAACGACATCAGCAATCCGACACCGCAGATACCACCGGCTTTCCCACGCGGCGCGGCGTGATGGGCGCGGCGGGTCTGGCATCAGTGGCCGCCGTTGGGCTCAGCGCGTGCGGTGGCTCCGGCAATGAGGCCAGCGACCCGGCCACCCCTCAGGCACCTGCCTCCCCCGTGGATGTTGCCGCCACCTCCGATATTCCGGTGGGTCAGGGCGTGAAGGTCGAGAAGGACGGGCTCCAGGCCGTGGTGGGCCAGCCCACCGAGGGCACGTTCAAGGCCTTCTCCCCCGTGTGCCCGCACGAAGGGTGCGTGGTGAATCCCGCCAACAACAGTTACGTGTGTCCGTGCCACAGCTCCACGTTCGACATGAGCACCGGGGGTGTTCAGGGCGGCCCGGCCACGAGCGGTCTGGTCGAATATCCGGTGACGGTTCAGGGTGAGCGCATCATCGTGGGTTGAGCACCCGCAAACCGGCGGAGGCTCGAGACCCTGGTCGGCTCGCTACGCGCCGTCCACCCGCCGCATTCGGCTGGTCTGGGTGGCGCGTAGTTTTTCCTCGTCGGCCGGGCGGGCGTAGGGGACCCGTGTGCCGAGCACGGAGGACAGGGTGTTCTGGGCAATGCGCTGAGCGGTGAGCCCTGTTTGTTCCAGGATCTGGTCGCGGCTTGCGTGGGCCAGGAATTCCGTGGGCAACCCCACTTCATTGAGCGCGGTGTCCACGCCGGCCGAACGCATTTCCTGACGGATCAGGGACCCAATACCGCCTGCCCGTACGCCGTCCTCGATGACCACCACGATCCGGTGCTGAGCCGCGAGGTCGACCACCGAGCTCGCCACTGGCAGCACCCAGCGCGGGTCCACCACCGTGGATGACACGCCGTGCGCGGCCAGCCGCTCGGACACCTCCTGGCTGATGCTGCACATGGCGCCCACACTGACGATCAGCACGTCACGATGCGCGGTCCCCGGTTGCGCCGGGTCCCCGCTACGCACAAGGACGTCCACGCCGTCGGGCAGCCGTTCCAACGCCGGCGACGGCGCTCCCACGGTTCCCTTGGGGTAGCGCACCACCGTGGGAGCATCGTTCACGGCCACCGCTTCGCGCAGTTCCTCGACCATGGTCGCCTCGTCCCGAGGCGCGGCCAAATGAAGCCCGGGGATGATTTGGAGCAGCGCGAGATCCCAGATCCCGTGGTGGCTGGGACCGTCCGGGCCGGTGACGCCGGCGCGGTCCAGAACCACCGTGACACCTGCCTTGTGCAGGGCCACGTCCATGAGCAGCTGGTCGAAACCGCGGTTGAGGAACGTCGCGTAGAGGCCGACCACCGGGTGTAACCCGCCGAAGGCCATGCCCGCGGCCATGGTCAGCGCATGCTGCTCGGCGATCCCCACGTCCACCACGCGGTCCGGGTGGGCCAGCTGCATCTTCTGCAGGCCCATGGGAATCAGCATGGCGCCGGTGACGCCCACGATGTCCTCGCGTTCATCGGCGATCGCCGCAATTTCGTCGCGGAACACATGGGTCCAGGTGCGCGATGACGAGGTGGCGGTGGGCTTGCCGGTGGACGGATCGATCACGGGCACCGAGTGGAACTGGTCGTTCTCGTCCAGCCGCGCGGGGAGATAACCATGGCCCTTCTCGGTGATCGCGTGGACGATGACCGGCCCCCCGTAGTTCTTGGCGTTGCTCAGAGCCTGCTCCATGGCATCCAGATCGTGGCCGTCCACCGGTCCCACGTATTTCATGCCGAGGTCCTCGAAAATGCCCTGCTGGACCACGACATCCTTGATGCCCTGCTTCATGCCGTGCAGTCCGCGGTACACGGCCTGACCCAGATGACCGGACTCCTGCAACAGGCCCTTGACCTTGTCCATGGTTTGTTCGTACCGGCGGTCGGTGCGCATGGCGTCCACGCCCTGCTGCACACTGGCCTGCAGCTCCTGAAGCCTGTTCGCGAAACCACCCACGGTGGGGGCGTAGGAGCGGCCGTTGTCGTTGACGACGATCACGACCTTGCGGTTCTTGTCCGAGGCGATATTGTTCACGGCCTCCCACGCCATGCCACCGGTCAGGGCGCCGTCGCCGATGACGGCCACGGTGTGGCGGTCGTGTTGGCCGGTCATTTGATAACCGCGGGAGATGCCATCGGCCCAGGACAGGGACGACGACGCATGTGAGGACTCCACGATGTCGTGTTCGGATTCACCGCGGTCGGGATAACCAGCAAGACCACCCTTCTGCCGCAGTGTGGAGAAGTCCTGGCGCCCCGTGAGGAGCTTGTGCACATACGACTGGTGCCCGGTGTCGAAGACGATGGAGTCGCGGGGCGAGTCGAAGACCCTGTGAACGGCCAGCGTCAGTTCCACGACGCCCAGGTTGGGTCCCAGATGTCCCCCTGTGGCGGCCACGTGCGTAATGAGGAACGCACGGATATCCGCAGCCAACTGCTCGAGAGCCGCGTTGTCCAGACCGCGTAGGTCCGATGGGCTCTTGATGGTCTCCAGAAGCGTCATGCGTGCTCTCCGTGCCTTCGACAAATCGGGATGGCGGATGCGGCATCAGTCAGCAGCACACTGATGACCTGCCCCGAGGTACCGTTCGATCTTACTCGCCCTAACCGACAGCGCAGCACAGCTACCTGTTAAACAATCCGGCCGGTGGTCCCCGAGAGGATCACCGGCCGGTTGTCGCACCGCAGGTGTTACTTGGCGATCTGACGCAACACGTACTGCAGGATGCCGCCGTTACGGTAGTAGTCGGCCTCGCCCGGGGTGTCGATGCGCAGGTCCGCATCGAACTCCACGGTGGAGCCGTCTTCCTTGGTGGCGGTGACCTTCAGGGTCTTGGGGGTCGAGCCCTCGTTCAGAGCGGTCACGCCCTCGATGTCGAAGGTCTCGGTGCCGTCCAGGCCCAACGAGTCCGCGGACTCGCCCTGGGGGAACTGCAGCGGCAGAACGCCCATACCGATCAGGTTGGAGCGGTGGATCCGCTCGTAGGATTCGGTGATCACAGCGCGCACACCCAGCAGGGAGGTACCCTTGGCCGCCCAGTCACGCGAGGAACCGGAACCGTATTCCTTACCGCCCAGCACCACCAGCGGGACGCCGGCTTCCTGGTAGTTCACGGATGCGTCGTACACCGTGGACTGCGGGCCGTCGGCTTGCGTGAAATCGCGGGTGAAGCCGCCTTCCACGCCGTCCAGCAGTTGGTTCTTGATGCGGATGTTCGCGAACGTACCGCGGATCATCACCTCGTGGTTACCGCGGCGGGAACCGTAGGAGTTGAAGTCCTTGCGCTCCACACCGTTCTCGATCAGGTACTTACCGGCCGGGGTGTCCGACTTGAAGGAACCTGCCGGGGAGATGTGGTCGGTGGTGACCGAATCGCCCAGCTTGAGGAGAACACGGGCACCCTTGATGTCTTCCACGGAGGAGGTCTCCATGGACATCCCGTCGAAGTACGGTGGCTTGCGCACGTAGGTGGAGTTGGGATCCCACTCGAAGACGTCGCCGGTGGGGGTCTCGAGGTTCTGCCAACGCTCGTCGCCATCGAAGATGGTGCCGTATTGGGTGGTGAACATATCGGTGTCGATCGACCGGTCGATGATTTCCTGGACCTCGGTCGGGTTCGGCCAGATGTCCTTGAGGTAAATGTCGTTACCGTCGGGATCCTGACCCAGGGCCTCGTTCTCGAAGTCGAAGTCCATGGTTCCGGCCAGGGCGTAGGCGATGACCAGCGGCGGTGAGGCCAGGTAGTTCATCTTCACGTCCGGGTTGATCCGACCCTCGAAGTTACGGTTACCCGACAGCACCGAGGTCACGGCCAGGTCGTTGTCCTGGATGGTCTGGGAGATCTCGGGCTCGAGCGGGCCGGAGTTACCGATACAGGTGGTGCAGCCGTAACCCACGATGTAGAAGCCGAGCTCCTGCAGGTCCGGAACCAGACCGGACTTCTCGTAGTAGTCGGTGACGACCTTGGAACCCGGAGCAATGGACGTCTTGACCCACGGCTTGGCCTTGAGCCCCTTGCTCACCGCATTGCGAGCCAGAACGGCGGCCGCCATCATGACGGACGGGTTGGACGTGTTGGTGCACGAGGTGATCGAGGCGATCGACACGGCGCCATGATCCAAATTGAACTCGCGGCCGTCCTCCATGGCGACCTTGACCGGGTTGGATGCGCGAGCGCTCACGTCCGTGGCATCAGCGTGCCGCGGCTGGTCCGAGGGATCCTGCTCGTCACCGGCGCTGTTGGCGGGCGCGTCCGAGGCGGGGAAGGACTCAGCAACGGCCTGGTCCACGGTGGAGGACTCGTCCACCGACACGTAGTTGGTGAGGTCTTCGCGGAACTGCGGCTTGGACTTGGTGAGCTCAATGCGGTCCTGCGGGCGCTTGGGGCCGGCGATCGAGGGAACCACGGTGGACAGGTCCAGCTCCAGGTACTCGGAGAACGCAATCTCCTTGGAGGGGTCGTGCCACATGCCCTGTTCCTTGGTGTACGCCTCGACCAGGGCAACCTGCTCCTCGGAGCGACCCGTCAGGCGCAGGTAGTCCATGGTGACCTCGTCGATCGGGAAGATCGCGGCGGTCGAACCGAACTCGGGAGACATGTTGCCGATGGTGGCGCGGTTGGCCAGCGGCACAGCCGCGACGCCCTCACCGTAGAACTCCACGAACTTGCCCACCACACCGTGCTCACGCAGCATCTCGGTGATGGTCAGCACCACGTCGGTTGCGGTGGCGCCGGAGGGGATCTCGCCGGTGAGCTTGAAGCCCACAACGCGCGGGATCAACATGGAAATCGGCTGGCCCAGCATGGCTGCCTCGGCCTCGATGCCGCCGACACCCCAACCCAGGACGCCGATGCCGTTTTCCATGGTGGTGTGCGAGTCGGTGCCCACGCAGGTGTCCGGGTACGCGCGAACGGTGCCGTCCACCTCGCGGGTCATGACCACGCGTGCCAGGTTCTCGATGTTGACCTGGTGCACGATACCCATGCCCGGGGGTACGACCTTGAAGTCGTTGAATGCGGTCTGACCCCAGCGTAGGAACTGGTACCGCTCGCCGTTGCGCTGGTACTCGATATCCATGTTGCGCTCGATGGCGTCCACGGAACCGAACGCGTCAATCTGCACGGAGTGGTCAATGACCAACTCGGCCGGAGCCAGCGGGTTGACCCGGGACGGATCACCGCCGAGTTCCGCCACGGCCTCACGCATCGTGGCAAGGTCCACGATGCAGGGAACGCCGGTGAAGTCCTGCATGATGACACGGGCAGGGGTGAACTGAATCTCCGTGTCGGGCTGGGCCTCGGGATCCCAGCTGGCCAGGGCCTCAATGTGCTTCTCGGTCACGTTCGCACCGTCTTCGGTGCGCAACAGGTTCTCGAGCAGAATCTTCAAGCTGTAAGGGAGTTTCGTGGCCCCCTCTAGTGCATTGAGTCGGAAAATTTCATAGTCGGTGCCGCCGACGTTGAGTACGCCTTTGGCTCCAAAGCTGTCCACAGTCATGGTGTGGAACTCCTCTCGCCACCGTTTGAATGCGTTCGCGGCCGTCAACGGGGCGCATGAAACGCACCGGGCGCGCACGAACGGTCACCTCCCAGTGTAGCCTGTGCCACTTACCCTGACCGGGAGATTCACCTCAGGACGCGTCATTGCGCCGCAACACAGCCACCGCCTCCACATGGTGGGTGTTCGGGTACAGGTCGAACGCCTTCACGTCGGTCACCTTCCAACCGCGGCGCGACAACCGGCCGAGGTCACGACCCAGTGCCGCGGGATCACACGCAACGTAGACCACTGTGTGGGGGTCGGCGCCGTCGATCGCCGCGAGTACTTCCTTGCCCGCTCCGGCGCGCGGTGGATCGAGAATGACCACGTCGGGCCGGGGCGCGCGCACCGCGGGCCGCTGTTGCCCGCGCGAGGACCCGTGGCGGCGTCGTGCGGGGTCACGTCCCGTGAGCACCCGCGCCACGTCCCCGCGCGTGACGCGGACGTTCTCCCGCTCGGCCAGGTTTTCTCGCGCATCCGCGGACGTCACGGGCGAGCCCTCCACCGCGAAGACCCGGCCCTGAGGACCCACCACGCCGGCAGCCGCGGCAGTGAACAATCCGGCTCCGCTGTAGAGGTCCCACACCGTCTCCCCGGGCTCGATCCGAGCTGCCGCCAGCACCGCGTCGACCAGGGTGCGCGGGGCGGCCCGGTGAATCTGCCAGAACCCCGTGGGGCTGACGCGCCACGTGAGTGGATCGCCACCGGGCACCTCGAGAGTTTCCCGCACCAGGGATTCGCCGGACCACGTCTGGATCTCGCGATCCTCCGGGGACTGCGCGGTGACCGACACCCCGTGGTCGCTCCCCCAGCTCGCGAGCCGGCCCCGCAGATCGGTCAGCGTCTCGGGGTCCTGACGCGCAAGCAGACCCACGTGCAGCAGCGGCCGGCCCCCGTCTGCCGGTGCGGCAATGTCCAGGCGCGCGGCACCCGGTACGGACAGCTCCCAGGGTGCGCGGGCGCTGATGGCGTCCGTGGCCAGCGGCATGTCCGTGATCGCCACCAGGTCATGGGACCTGTGGGGGTACATGCCCGCGGTGCCGTCCGCGGACACGTCCAGGTGCAGGCGGGTGCGCCACCCGGTGCCATCAGGGGATTCGTCGGCCACCGCGGCAACCTGGCCGCGCCAGTCGATTCCGGCCAGATGCTCGAGTTGCTCGGCCACCACGGCCCGTTTGAGTTCTCGTTGCCCGCCCAGCGTGAGGTGACCGAATTCTGCCCCGCCCACGGGCGCTCGTTCGTCCCGAGCGGCACGTAGGGCATCCGCGGCGGCCCACGGGTGATGGGTTCTGCGGTCCTCGGAGGATTCCAGCACCTCGATCACGTCACCGCGCCAGAATTTGGCGTCCTCGCCGTGGTCGGTGAGGCGCACGCGCACGAGTTCCCCGGGCGCACCGTGACGCACGAACACCACACGACCGTCCGGCGAACGTGACACCATGTGCCCACCGTGAGCCACGGCGGTGAGTCGGAGTGTCAGCTGATCGGGGGTGTCGGGGTGGTCTTCGGTCATCCTTGATTCTCCGTGAGTCGTAGTTCGCGCACCGATTCCAGGTGCCAGGGAACGGAGGCGATCATGACGCCCCGTTCGAAGTGCAGTCGAGCCTTGAGCGGCCGGATGGCCTGGTTGTGCAAGAACCGCTCCCAGCCGCGCCCCACAACATATTCGGGCAAGTAGACGATCACCAAGTCTCGCGGTGATTTCTTGCGGATGCTGCGCACGTGGGAGATCACGGGTCCGATGCTGTCACGGTACGGGGAGGCCAGCACAGTGATGGGGACCGGGAACTCCAGCCGTTGCCATTGCCGCAGGACGTCCTCGGTCCGGGCACGATCGGTGTCCACCAGCACCGCCTCCAACGTGGCCGGCCGGGAGGCCCGGGCGTAGGTCAGGGCGCGAACCACGGGCTTGCGAACCGAGGTCACCACGATCAGGGCATGCACGCGGGAGGGCAGCGCACGGACCGGGGACTCGGGATCCACCTCGAGTTCGCGGTCCACCGAGGCGTAATGATGGCCGATCACCCGCATCCACAGTGTGAGCAGGGCAATGGCCACAATGGTCAGCCAGGCCCCCTGCGTGAGCTTGGTGGCCAGCACCACCAAGAATACGGCAGCGCAGAAAATCAGGGCCACCACGGCCACGGACTGCCGCATGGCCAGTTGCCGGGTGGTGACCTTTGAGGTGCGGGTCCGTCGCACGCGCGCCCAATGTCGCACCATGCCCGCCTGGGTGAGGGTGAACGCAAAGAACGCCCCCACCACGTAGAGCTGGATCAGGCTGTTGACGTTCGCATCGAAGATCGCGGTGAACAGCGCCGCGACGATCGAGAGCAGCACGATTCCGTTGGTGAAAGCGAAACGATCCCCGCGCGATTGCAACTGGCGCGGTAGCAGCGCGGCGCTGGCCAGCCGCGAGGCCAAGGTGGGGAAACCCGAGAACGCCGTGTTGGCGGCCATGAACAGCACGCCCACCGTGACGGCCACCAGCACGAAGAACCACACGGAGTTCTCGCCGGCAATGGTCTGGGCCAGTTGGCCGAGGATCGGCACCTGGAAGAAGCCTTCCCCCGGGCGCTGGCCGTCGATCAGTAACTGCTCATCCGCGTTCATGACCACGACCGCCCGGGTTTCACGGGTGAGATACAACACGCCCAGCAGCAACGCCGTGGACAGGGCACCGAGGTAGCCCAGGGTGCGGGCCGCGTTGAGGGCTTTGGGTTTACGGAAGTAGGGCACGGAATTGGTGATGGTCTCCACACCGGTCACCGCCACCGCACCCGAGGAGAACGCACGCAGCACCAGCACCGCCCCGGCCAGGCCCACCAGCCCGGCGTCCATGCGGGCGGCGGGCAGCACCTGGTAGTCCGCCGACGGCGCTCGGTCCAGTGTGCCCGTCAGGTGCTGTACCAGCCCCGCAGCGATGAGCAGGAGCACCACCGCCACAAAGGCGTACGTGGGTACGGTCGAGGCGCGCCCCATGAATTGCAGCCCGCGCAGGTTGAGCAGCCCGACCACCGCTATACCCGCGAGGGCCACGAAAACCTGCTGACCCACGAACCACGGCACCGCTGAGGCCACGTACTGGGCCGCGGCGGACATGGACACGGCCACCACCAGGGTGTAATCCACCAACAGCGCCGCACCCACCATGGCACCGGAGGGCCGGCCGAGGTTCTTGGACGCGATCTCGAAATCCGCTCCGCCGGACGGGTAGGCCCGCACGTTCTGCCGGTAGGCGGTGATCAACACGATCAACACCACGAGAACCACGACTCCCACCCAGGGTGAGACGGCAATGGCCGCGGTGCCCGCGAGCGCCAGGGTCAATACGATTTCGTCCGGCGCGTAGGCCACGGAGGACAGCGCGTCGGATGCGAACACGGGTAGTGCCGCGCGGTTGCGGAGCAGGGTTCCGCCGGCGCGTTCGTTGTGGAGTGGTTTGCCCACGAGGACGCGGCGAGCAAGTTGGGACAGGTGCACGGTTCAACACGCTAGTACCTCGCGGGGGTCTTGTCCCGAAGCGCGGAGAATTATGCTGTGCGACATGGCGCATTTTGTGATCATGGGTGTCGGCCGCGTGGGGATCTCCATTGCGCACGCCCTTGAGGATTCCGGCCACACCGTGGCGGTCATCGATCAGGACGATCGGGCCTTTCGTAAACTACGACCGTCGTTCGGCGGTAAGAAGGTCACCGGCCACGGTTTCGACCGGGACGTACTGCGCCGGGCGGGTATTGAAGAGGCCTACGCGTTCGCGGCGGTGTCCAGCGGTGACAACTCGAACATCATTGCGGCCCGCGTGGCCCGGGAGACGTTCAAGGTCAAACACGTGGTGGCCCGCATTTACGACCCCAGCCGCGCGGAGTTCTACCAACGCTTGGGAATCCCCACGGTGGCCTCCGTACGGTGGAGTTCGGACCAGGTGCTGCGGCGGATCCTGCCGGAGCACGCGATCACCGGTGATTTCCGGGAGGTCTCCGGACGGTTGCAGCTGGGAGAGCTTCCCCTGCACGAATCCTGGTCGGGTTTGCACCTGGATCGCATCGAGGAGGCCTCCGGTGTGCGGGTGGCCTTCGTGACGCGCTTCGGAGAGGGAATTCTGCCCGCCACCGATTCCAGTTACCAGCAGGGGGATATTGTGCACGCCATGATGCGCGTGGAAGATGTCGAGAACGTGGCCCGGATCCTGTCCCGGCCGCCCTCGGACGAGGTCTTGGAGGCGGTGGCTCTGGCGGCCACCGAGGAACGCGGTCACGGGCGGGAGCGGTCATGAAGGTCATCATTGTGGGCGGCGGATCCGTGGGCTCATCGATCGCTCGCGAATTGGTGTCCCACGGCCACGAGATCGTGGTGATCGATGCGACGTCGGACGTGATCGGCCGTTCCAATTTACGCGGCACCCAGTGGGTCGTCGGGGACGCCTGCGACTTGGACGTGCTCCAACGTGCCAAGACGGAAGACGCGGATGTCGTGGTGGCCGCCACCGGAGACGACAAGGCGAACCTGGTCGTCTCACTCCTGGCGCGCAGCGAGTTCGGGGTGCCCCGGACCGTGGGGCGGGTCAACAACCCCAAGAACGAATGGCTGTTCGACGACGCGTGGGGCGTTGACGTTGCGGTGTCCACTCCCCGGCTCATGACCGCGCTCGTGGAGGAGGCCGTGGAAGTGGGGGACGTGGTGCGGTTGCTGAGTCTGCAGACCGGGGGTGCAACACTGTCCGCCTACACGGTGCCCCGGGAACATCCGGTCGTGGCCACCATGGTGTCCCACGTGCCGTGGCCCCTCGAGGTCGCCCTGGTGGCCATCCTGCGGGACGGAATACCGATCACACCCTCCGGGGACGATGTTCTGGAGGGCTCGGACGAATTGTTCTTCATTTCCACCGCAGAGGGGGAAGAACAGCTGCGGGCCATGTTCACCACGGCCCGAGCCATCACCGACGAGACCGAACCGGCCGGGTCAACATCCACCCGAGCCACAGCACCAACGCATACAAGGGAACACCCATCACCAGGCGGGTGACGCCCAGCGCGGCGACGTTCTCCGCGAAATACAGGGGTACCTGCACGAGCAACCGCGCCGCGAACATCACGATCAGCAGCAGGGTGGCGCGCTGATACGCGCTGCGCCGCTGCCGATCCTTACGCCAGTCCATACCCTCCCCGCGAACGTAACCGAAGAAGACACCCAGCAGCGGCCAGCCGACCGCCGCCGAGATCGACAGACCGATGAACCAGGCAATGTTTATGAAGAACCCCGGCACGTAGTAGTCCAGGGCTTGACCGCCGGCCCGGGCGAACAGGGCACACACGGCCACGCCGATCAGCCCGGTGATCGACTGCATCAGTGACTGCCGCTGGGCCAGTCTCACCACCGCGAACAGCGAGGCGGTGGCCAGGGAGGCAACCAGCGCGATGACCAATTGCTGGGTCAGCAAGAACACGACCAGGAAAATCAGACCCGGCAGGATCGCCTCGAGCAACCCGCGCCAGCCGCCCACGGCGTGCAGCACGTCCAGCTGACCGTGTTCATCACGGCGCAGACCCGCGCGCTTGGCGTAGTCCCCCATGGCCTGCTCCACGGACTGGGGCCGCCTGCTCCCCTCGGGAGGTTCCTGGCCATCCGGTGCTGAGGGGTACGGGGGTGTCGTATGGCTCACCGGCTGATCCTTTTGGGCGTGATGATCTCGTAACGGGGGTTGTACATGGTCGGTACCGAATCGGTGAACGACACCACGGCCACGCACCGCAATCTGGTTCCGGCCATGATGCCGGGAACACTGCGCTGACCGTGCCAGAGCAACGCGACGTAGGAATCTTCCCGAGCCGCTCGGTGCCCGGACCGGCCCTGGATATGCAGCACCGCCCGGTAGCGCGGCGACTGCGTGGCGGGCGAGAACGTGACCTCGGTGACCTCGCCCTCGACCATGACCCGACGACGCTGCGACGCTGCCGCCGGGTCGAGATCCCGCGCGGCGGCACCGCGCTCGCCGACGACGTCGATGGCCCCGGTGACGTGCGTTGTGGCCACCGGATCAGCCGATTTCGGTGATCTCTGGACCGCGACGCGGTGCGCTCGCCGGCGGCTGCGGATCCCGCACGGGCTGCTCGGGGGTCCGGCCCTCGGCGTTCTGCGGTGTTGCGTTCTCCGGAACCTTGAACTGCAACAGGTCGCGCGGGGGCATCGGATCATGCCCGCGCACGATCACCAACGATCGCACGACGTCGTCGAGCACCTCGGCGGTCGTGGACGGCATGGCGGCACCGCCCGTGTACACCGCGCGCAGGAACCAGCGCGGCCCGTCGATGCCGACGAAGCGTGCCAGCCGGTAGCCGGGTTGGCCCGAGGCCGTGGTCGCGGAGAATTTGGCATTGACCTGCAGCCCCAGCGGGCCTTCGCTCACGGTGGCCTGTCCGCGGTCGCGGCGCAGGCCTTCCACCAATTCGCGGCGGACATCGTCCCACAGTCCGCTGCTCTTGGGCGCGGAGAACGCCTGGAGTTGAACCGAGCCGTCCTTGTAATCAACGTTCAAGGCACGCGGTCGCTGTGATTTTTCCTCCAGATCCATGCGCACGGCCACACCGGCCACGGGTTTGAGGAGGATGCACCCCAGATCAATGTAGTCCTCGCGCTCGCCCGTCAGCTCGGACTCGTCCCACGGGCCCAGGGCGCGGGGGTCGGAGGCCGCCGCCGTGTCCTCCTCGGGTGTCCCGGGGGTCTCTGGCAGGTCAGTCTTGGCGACGGCGCTGTTGTCCGCCTGAGCGTCCTTGCTGCGCTTCTTTCGTCCGAACATGTGTGCTCCGTTGATTGTCTGCGGGTCGTTGTGAATCAGTGGCCGGGATCTAGTGGGTTCCGGAGGAACCGAAGCCTCCCGCGCCGCGTTCGCTCTCGGGCAGGTCGGCCACGGGGTCGAAGAGGGCCGTCTCCACTCGCTGGATCACGAGCTGGGCAATCCGCTCACCGCGGCTCACCGTGTAGGTGGCCGATCGGTCGGTGTTGAGTAAACACACCTTGAGCTCACCGCGGTAGCCGCTGTCCACGGTGCCCGGGGCGTTGACAACGGTCAGTCCGTGTTTGGCCGCGAGCCCCGACCTGGGGTGAACCAGGCCCACGTACCCGTGGGGGATCGCCAGGGCCACCCCGGTGTCCACCAGCGCCCGTTGTCCCGGCTCCAGAACGGTCTCGCGCCGGGCCCGCAGGTCGGCACCCGCGTCTCCGAGGGTTGCGTACGAGGGGGGCGCCAGCTCGGGATCCAACATCTTGAGGGCCACGGTCACGGTGTGGTTAACGGCTACTTCAGTCACAATCCACCACTCTAACGCGGCGCACCTTGGGTGGTTGTGCTGACGTGGAAGACTCCTAGCAAGCTGTGGGAAAGTGGACTCATGACCTCTCACGAACCCCACGCCACAACGGCCTCCGAACCGGCCACCCCCGACCACCCGACGATGGAACCCGTGGTGGCCTACCAGGAGCGACTCACCGTCGCGTGGTGGATGTGGCTCGTGATCCTGTTCGTGGGAGCGGCAACATTCATCGCTCTCGCCCCCATCAACATGGCCGTGGGCATCATTGCGGCCGTGGTGGTCATGGTCTTCATTGCGTTGATCCTTTATCTCGGCTCACCCCGGATCGTGGTCACGGACCACGACGTGCGCGTGGGCCGGGCACACATCGAGCGACGCTTTGTCGGAGAGGCCCAGGCCCTGCGTGGTGAGGCCGCACGCGTGGCCCGCGGTCCCGAATTGGACGGCCGCGCGTTCATGAACTTCCGGGTCTCCGTCCCTGACATGTGCCGGATCCAGATCGTGGACCCCGTGGATCCCACCCCGTACTGGCTCACCGCCACCCGCCACCCCGAGGAACTGGCTCGCGCGATCAATGCCGATCGCGGCCCTGATGCGCAGTAACGCACCGAAACAATTCGGGCGGTCACCGTAGTGGTGACCGCCCGAAACCTGTGTTCAGCAGCCGTGGATCAGCCCATGCACTCGAAGCAGAACTTCACCCCGTCGCGCTCTTCGGCGAGCTGGGAACGGTGACGCACCAGGAAGCACGAGCCGCACGTGAATTCGTCCTCCTGAGCGGGCAGCACCACAACGGAGAGCTCTTCGTTGGAAAGATCGGCGCCGGGAAGCTCAAAGCTTTCCGCGGCTGCTGCTTCATCCTCGTCGACGCTGCCGGACTGCTGATCCGATCGACGAGACTGCAACTCCTCGATCGAGTCTTCCTTGAGGTCTTCGTCCTGCTTACGCGGCGCGTCGTAATCTGTGGCCATGTGTAAATCCGCTCCAACCGGTCTCAGCGAGATCGCTGTGGGTGTTAATACCCCGGCTTTCTGGGAAAAACGCCGGGTCCGTGTCGCGTAGATTGTTCACCATCGACCGGGAAAAATCCAGCCCGAGGCATCGACCACTCATTTCACGATGTCACACCGGGAATGACTCCCCCAGCCCGCCATGGATGAACCGTCCACGGACTGCCGCGGGAAATGCGGGAGTACGGGGGTAAACCGGTTCGGTGGCCGCGGTTGAACCACTAGACTGGCACGACATGAGCGGTGGGAATTTCTCTGACAGCATTACTTCCCGCTGGTAAAGGAAGGACAGCATGGACCAGTTGCACCTGGTGGGTGTACACGAAGACGGCGAACACCTGATCGTGGAAACCACCGATTCACAGCGTTACTCGCTGAAGATCGATCAGCAGTTACGGCAAGCGGTGCAGCACGCGCGGAAGAAGACTCCCGCGCGCGGCCGTGTCGGCGGGCAGTTCGGTCCCCGCGACATCCAAGCTCGGTTCCGGGCCGGCGCCAGCGTTGAAGACATCGTTGCGGAGTCCGGCTGGGAACCCGAGCGCGTCAAGCGCTACGAATGGCCCATCCTGGCCGAGCGCGGGCACATGGTGCGGGAGGCTCTCAAGGTCAAGGTGACCGGCACCAGCCCGTCACATGACGGTTACCGTTCCGTGTTCGAGGGCGAACCGCGAACACTCGAGCAGACCGTGCACCACCGCGCGCAGGACACGGGTGTGGCCGTGAGTTCCCTCGACTGGGACGCGTGGCAACGCGAGGATCAGCTCTGGAACCTGCAATTGACGTTCAGTGTCTCGGACCGCGATCAGGCCCCCCATGACACCAACGGTCCCGCGGAATGGACCTACAACCCCGCTAATCAAACGGTGCGACCCGTGAACGAGTGGGCCACGGCCCTCGGTCAAGAACCGCCTGAGTCCGGGCCCCTGGGTGTGCCCGCACCGACAGTCACCCACCATCCGGCCCCTGACGCCCGCGTGGAACAGCTCCAGCGAGAGGCCAGCCAGGCCGACGAGCTGCTGGACGTGCTGCAGGCGCGCCGTGGCCGCCGTTTGGGCTCCGACACGGACGAGGACGATCGGCTGGCCGAGATCCTGGGGCGTGGAATGGGACACGTGGACAACCGGCCCCGACCCATTGGCGCACCCGAGGACTCACCGTTGTTCGATCAGCCCATCCAGCCCGCCGCCGCGCGCGTGGCTGAGGATCGGGCGCTCGAAGAAGACGCCGGTATCGAGATCGTGGACGATTCCACGGCCGCGCCCGAAGGTCCCGAAGCCCCGGTGGAAGAACCGGACCAGGCGGCGTCCACATCGCTGCCCGAGGCCGTGACGGCCGGCCGGGGCCCGCAGCTCAGCGTTGCGAACAACCTTGCGGAATCGGTGGCCACTCTCGAGCCCCAGGACGAAACCGCGCCGGACGGCAACCCCCCGAACGAAACCCACACCGGGGACAACGCCGTGGCCCAGGATTCAGAGGTCGACCAGGAACAAACCCCCGTCGAGCCCACCGAACCGCCCCAGCGAGCCCCCGGGCCGCGCGGCCGGACCGGTAAGGCCAAGCGTTCCTCGGTGCCCAGCTGGGATGAGATTGTGTTCGGTTCCAATTCGAACTGAGGCACGGGGGCACCGTCCGGGGACTGCAGAACGACCGCGGACACGCTAAAGTCACTAAGCCTTGATCCACCGATGAGCATGCTTGGTACTGGTACGTAATTAAGAACGAAATGCCCGTCTGACCGGGAAGAATGGC